>DASSSG010000740.1:0-8938 GCA_035708545.1 Bryobacteraceae bacterium
AGCCGGACGGCAATGTGAGAAATGACCCGCACCAGGAATTCACCGGCCGCAACATCCTGTATCAGGCGCATTCGATCGCGGAGACAGCGAGCCGGTTCGGCGTGAGCGAAGATGCTGCGCGCGCGAGGCTCGAGGAGGCGCGAAACAGGCTTCTCGCGGCGCGGAACGAACGGGTGCGGCCGCATCTCGACGATAAGATCCTCACCTCGTGGAACGGTTTGATGATCTCCGCGCTCGCGAAGGGCAGCTTCGCGCTGGAAGAGCCGCGCTACTTCGAAGCCGCGGCGCACGCCGCCGACTTCATCACGCAGCGGATGTGGGATGGGAGCATTCTTCTGCGCAGGTATCGCCGCGGCGAGGCGGCAATTCCCGGATTCCTGGATGATTATGCATTCTTCGCGCAGGCGCTGCTTGATTTATACGAGACCTCGGGCGATGAAGGGCGCCTGCGCCTCGCCGATCAGCTCGCGCGCGCGATGATCGAGCGGTTCGAAGACAGGACCGAGGGCGCATTCTTCAGCACGACGGAAGAGGATCCGAGCCTGGTCATGCGGATGAAGGAGGACTACGACGGCGCGGAGCCGTCAGGCAACTCGATCGCAATCCTCACGCTGCTGAGATTGGCTCGGATCACCGGTAATGAGACATTCAGGGAGAGTGCCGAGCGCGGCCTGCGTGCGTTCTCGACGCACATCCGGCAGGCGCCATCCGGCGTGCCGCAGATGCTCGTGGCGCTCCTGTATCATCTGAGCCCGCCGAAGCAGATCGTGATCGCCGGCGCACCCGCGGACGCTCTTCTCGAGGTGATCCGCAGCCGTTTCCTGCCGTTCCACACGCTCCTGCGAGCGATGCCGCTGAGCATGATCGAGCATGTTCGCGAGATGCGTGAGATCGACGGCCGGCCGGCGGCGTACGTCTGCGAAAACTTCGCCTGCCAGTTACCTGTGAGTAACCCTGAACAGCTCGAGCCGCTGCTACAATGACGGCACCATGGGACCTGTTGCTGCCGCAATAACCGAACGCCCCGGAGCAGTCACGCTCAGAGGAAACCCGATGACGCTCGTCGGACCCGAGCTCCACGTGGGGGACAAGGCGCCGGACTTCGATGTCGTCGATTCCGGCATGCAGCCCGTCAATCTTGCCCGAACCGGCACTAATGTTCGAATCTTCAGCGTAGTTCCTTCGCTCGATACGCCCGTCTGCGACGCACAAACCAAGCGCTTCAACGACGAGTCGGTTAAGCTCCCCGGAATCGACATCTACACCGTCAGCATGGACCTGCCGTTTGCGCAGAAGCGCTGGTGCGGCGACTTCGGCGTCGATCGTGTGAAGATGCTCTCGGACCATCGCAATGCCTCATTCGGGATGAACTACGGCACGCTGATCCGGGAACTGCGGATCGAGTCGCGGGCGATTTTCGTCGTCGACCGAAACAACATGCTCCAGTATGTGGAGTACGTGAAGGAGATGGCGAACCATCCCGACTACGAGGCGGCGCTGCGCAAGGCACGCGCGCTCGCTTCGGATTAGCAGGAACGCCAGGGGACGCCGCGGACTGAAGTCCGCCGCAAGCTAAAGCCGCTTCCAGTCACGCGGGATTCCGGTGGTACGCTACTGCGCATGCAGGGGCGTTTTCTCAGCGTGGTTCTTTTGTTTGCGGCACTCCTCGCGGGGCAGCAATCCGATCATCCGGACATCGGCGATGACAAGCGCGGCTACACCGACACGCCGCAGTTGCCGAATCAAACATGGAAAGTGCACGATGCCGCGCGCCCGCGGCCTCGAAAGGTGACGCCCGGGCTCGTCGCGACCAGCGCGCCGCCATCCGACGCAATAGTGCTGTTCGATGGCAGGGACCTGTCGCAGTGGATAACCATGGCACGCGGCGGCAAGTTGATGGACCCGCAGTGGAAGGTGGAGAACGGGTACATCGAGATCGTTCCACGCCGCGGCCGGCTCGTTACCCGGGAGAAGTTCGGAGATTGCCAGCTGCACGTCGAATGGCTGATCCCGAAAGGAACCGAAGGAGCCGGACAGGGTCGCGGAAACAGCGGCGTCGAGCTGATGGGCCGCTATGAGATTCAGGTGCTCGAATCGCACGAGAACGTCACGTATGCCGACGGTCAGGCGGCATCCATCTACGGCCAGTGGCCGCCCCTGGTAAACGCGTCGCGGCCCGAGGGCGAATGGAACGTCTACGACATCTTCTTTGAAGCGCCACGGTTCGAAGGCGAGAAGCTGGTGAAGCCGGCCCACATCACCGTGGTGCATAATGGCGTGCTGGTTCATCATCGGCAGGAAATCCTCGGCCGCGCCATTCACCGCCGCGTGGCCACGTACACCCCGCATGGCCCCGAGGAACCACTCAGCCTGCAGGATCACGGCCGGCCTGTGCGATACCGCAACATCTGGATCCGCAGGCTGACGAAATATGACGAGCAGTGAATCCGCCGGATCAGCACGGCGATGGTACGCTCGTAGCGAGGTAGATCATATATGAGCATCTCGCGACGCGAATTCCTCGAAGGCGCTGCTGTAGCCGGCGCTACGGCCGCGCTGGCCGCAACTCAGGACGCGAAGACCGGCATGCCGATGCGGACGCTTGGCAAGACCGGCGTGCGCGTTTCGATTCTCGCCTTCGGCTCCGGCAGCCGCTGGCTCATGTACAAGGAAGAGGACAAGGCGCTCGAAGCGATGAAGCGCGCCGTCAGCCAGGGCGTCAGTTATATCGACACGGCGTACGCGTATGGGAATGGCGAAAGCGAGCGCCGTATCGGGCTGATCCTGCCTGAGTTTCGCAATCGCGTATTTCTCGCGACCAAGATTCCCGATCGCGGCGGCGATGAGGCGATGAAGCGGATCGAGGGAAGTCTGCAGCGGCTGCGTACCGACAAGCTCGATCTGCTGCACATCCACAGCCTCACCAGCGAAGAAGATCTGGCCGCCATCGAGAAGAAGGGAAACGTGCTCGATGTCATCCGGAAGATGCGCGACCAGAAGGTCACGCGCTTCATCGGCATCACCTGCCACACCGATCCGCGAGTGCTTGCAAAGGCGCTCGAGCGGCACGACTTCGATGCGACTCAGATGGCTCTCAACGCGGCGAGAGCTGGTCAGGCGAAGGGGATCAGCGCGCTCGGCGAACAGCATGACTACAGCTTCGAGCAGACTGCCCTGCCGATCGCAAACCGCAGGAAGATGGGCGTAATCGCAATGAAGGTGTTCTCGCAGGAGGGGCTGAACGGGAAGGCTCCGGTTGAGAAACTGATCAGTTACTCGCTGTCGCTGCCCGTCACCACCGCCGTCATCGGCATGCCGAAACTCGAGCACATCGACCAGAACATCTCGGTCGCGAAGGCATTCAAACCGATGCCGACGAAGGAGATGCGCGAGCTGTCAGACGGACTCGCAGGCGCGCACAAGGCATCGCTCGACCGCTTCTTCGCCGACCACATCGACTGCTGAGGCCGCAAGACCGGGCGCTCGCGGAGTGCTGTTCTCGACAGCGCAACCTATGCCAACGCTCGCGTGGTGCAGGTCCAGGCCAGCTCTCGGTACCAATGCAGGTAAGCGGCTGGATTGAGTATCGGTGCAAACCGCTACAGGTACGGATCCTGCATTGTGCCCCTTGAACAAAATGCGTGCTTGGAGTAGCATGATATCGATCCCGCGTTGTGCGGGACCTCGAACGTCCCGACCGGACGCTTGAGTGCCAGGAGGTCGTATAGAGCCTTGCAAGCATGAGGGGCGGGTGCTCCCCAGCCCGCGCCAGCTGTAGGACCTCGGGAACGACCGGATCATAAGGCGCTTGAAATGCGCCGCGCGTCTCGCGCGATTTGAAGGCGTAGCTGCGATGGTTCGGGCAGAGGGCCTCGGAAAGTCCCGCCCCTTCGACAACTACAATCCCCCTTTCGCGTCATTCATTCGCGCTCTGTCTGTGTATACGCCAGGTTGGCCAGTTCGCGATACGTAACTGGTCGTATATCTAGTTCCTTCACCAGCGCCCGCGCCATCTCACTGGTCCAGAACAGATAATCTCCATAGCGTTGCCGCCAGCTATTGGTCACGGCGCGGATCTCCGGATCGTCCTTTGCCAGGTGCACAATCAGCTTGGTGACGCCAGGCGTGAGTTGTCGCAGAAACTGCTCGTAGCTTTGCTTCCGCTCCTCAGGCGTGCTGCCCTGTACGCCCGTTACGAGCCGATCCAGCATCACGAAACCCTCGGCTTCTTTGCGCTCCAGCATCTCCGCGGTGATCGGGTAACCTTTGAGCTGCGCCGCTGCCACTCCCGCCGGCCGCGGCATCATGCATGGCACGCGGGCCTCGCGGGCAAGCTTCGTGTACACCTCGAAGTAATCGCGGCGCGCGTACAGCGTTCCCATATGTGTATCCAGGTGGGTGAACCTGATGCCGACGCGCCGCGCCCTCTCGATTTGCGCACGCAGCTCAAGCTCCACTTCCGCGGCTGACGCATGCGTCGCAACGCCACGAACATCGCGCCACAGGTATCCATCGGGATCGATCAGTCCTGGTATCCTGTCCACCGGAGCGACCGGCCCCCAGCGATAGTGTTGCCACTCACTCGTGAGCGTGAGGTGGAGACCGATGTCGAGCTCGGGGCGTTCGCGCACGGCTTCGGCAATCTCGCGCAGCCACGGGCACGGCACCATGATGCTCGCCGACTGCACCGCGCCTGACAGCAGGGCCTCGGTCGTGGCCGCATTGACCGAATGACACATGCCCACGTCATCGGCATGGACCATCAGCAGTTTCGTATCAGGGCTGTATCCGATGCGTTCGGCAGTAGTACGCTTCGACTGCGCTTGCGCGAACATCCGCCCGGCCGCCGCACACGCGATGAAGTCGCGTCTTCGCACTCACAGCATGATATCGCCCGCCGGCACCGGCCATGGCGTCCCGTCCGTCCCCGCCCCCGGCTGTTAGTATCGGGGTATGGCTGCACTCTCGCGGCGCATGTTCGTGAGCAGCTTCGCGGGACTGCTTCGCGGCGAGCTTCCGCAGACCGCGCTCAGGCGGTTCCGCGACCCCGCAACCGAGTTCGAAATTCTCCGTTACACCGATCCCTCCACTTCGAGCGTGCTCGCGCCCGCACATCTGCGGTCCGTTTCGCGGGGAAACAGTTTTATCGTGTTTTGTTCCGACCGCGGCGGCGCGTTCCAGCTGATGAGCATGGGGCTCCGGACAGGCGATACGCGGCAAATCACGCGTTTCCCCGAAGGCCTGGCGCCACGCACTTTCTGGCTCACTCACGATGACCGAGCCGTATGCTGCCTGCATTCCGGCGCCGTCGAGCAGGTCCCGCTCGGCGCCGGTAAATTGCGGACGCTGTACCGCGCGCCAGCGGGCTGGGATCTCGTCGAGGCTGCGCCATTCGACCTGCCAGGCTGGTTCGCGGTCGCCGAGCGCCGTTCGCAACGACATCGCGTCCGGTTTGTCAGAACGCAGACCGGAACCGGCGAAACGCTCTTCGAATCGGACGATGCGATTCCGCTGCTGCGCGCGCGGCCGCGGAAGCTGGAACTGCTTATCGGGCGGGCACGAGGCCTGTCACTACTCCAGCGCGATGGTCGTGGACCGCGCGATCTCTCGATCACGGGACGGCCTGGACAGGCCCTGTGGTCCGCCGGCGGCAACTCGCTCGTTTATCTCAGCTTTCCTGAGCAGACAGGCAGGCTCAACGAAATCCGCGAGCATCTCCCCGAGTCCGGCGATGACAAGCTGGTGGCGCCGACCAGCCAGTTCGTCACGTTCGCCCGCAACACGGACGCGTCGGTGTTTGCAGGCGTCAGCGGCAGCAAGGCTTCTCCGCATATTCTCCTGCTGCTGCGCAGCACTCGGCGCGAACTGACGGTCTGCGAGCATAGGGCGTCCGTCCCGGCCGAGGTCATCATTTTCTTCACGCCGGACAGCCAGAGAGTCTTCTACGATTCGGACCGCGAGGGTAAACCGGCCATCTATGCGGTGCCTGCGGATCGCCTGGTCGAGAAAACCGAAGAGCACGAGACCTGAGCAGCGGTCCGACGCCGGCGGCTATTTCCCGGCCGCCTTGACACGGTCCATGTACTTCAACTGCGCCGTATCCAGGCGCACCAGATCGCCGGTCTTGATGAACTGGGGGACCATGATCTGGATGCCGCTCTCGAGGCGCGCCGGCTTCCACGTGCTGTCCTGCTGGTTGTGCATGGCAGGCGCGGTATCCGCGATGCGCACCTCCAGAACGTCCGGCATCTGTACACTGATCGGGCGCTCCTCGAGAAACTCCACCGAAACTCGCATATCGGCCTGCAGCAGACGGGCCTGCTCCCCGATGAGCTCCGCGGGCACGGCAAACTGTTCATATGTGTCCGCGTCCATGAAGTAGCAATCGGCGCCATCGAGGTAAAGGAAATCGAGGGCGCGCTTGTCGAGCGGAATCTCCTCGAGGCGCAGTTCCGCGCGGAAGCTGTGCTCCCACGTTGTGCCGGTTCCCAGATTTCTGAGCCTCGCGTGCAGAACGCCGCCCATCTTTCCCTGTCCTGGGTGATAGTCGGCCGCGAGCACCTTATACGTCTGGCCTTCATAGCGGATCGCCATACCCGCGCGGACTTCTGATGCCGTAACCATCATCGCCTCCCGAGCGGTAGTTTACTCCCCTCACGACCTCGGTCTGCGGGATCGGCGCAGCGGGACTATTCGCGCTATGCGACTACGGCCGTACCGCGAACTTCGTCAGCCTGACCAATCCGACGATCACGAATCTGCCGCGATTTGAAAACGGCCGACGGGTAAACCCCACCGGATTCGGCGCAGTTACCGGAGTTCGCAATCCGCGGATCATGCAGTTGATGGTTCGCTTCCTTTTCTGAGCGCTTCGAGGGGCTCGCGTGTGGCAGCAGACGCGAGGCTTCGAAGACGATTGTCGCAGAGATCAGGCGCTGGCGGTGTGCTTCGATGCGGGCGCTGAACACGTTTGTTCTGGTTCGCGCAGCAGGACGGCGGCAATCGCCGACGTATCAATCACCAACAGGCTGGCGAATCCGTTTTCGCCGTAATCGACGAGCTCGCCGCCGGTGCGGTCGGGCAGCGCGCTGTACTCGTCGGCAAGCTGCTTCAGGGGCGCGCCGCCAGTCCCGCTCGCGGGTTGCGCACCCGTTCGGGTCGCTCGCGAACGGCGGTATCCACCGCCTCTGTTGGGCCTTCTCGTGGGTTGCCGACTCGCGCGCTTGCGGGCCGACGTGAGGGTTCTTAACACTGAACGCCAGCTCTGGAATTCCAGCAGGGAATCCCGGAACCCAGAGACCACAATCGGGCTGAACGTCGCCGCAAGCCCGCACGTCAAACTTATGTGATCCGTTTTCTTACATTTGCGCTCATCGCCATGCCCGCGTTCGGGCAAGCCACCCTGCCGTACATCCTGTCTCGCATCGAGGAGCGCTACAACCGCGCAAAAACCCTGAAAGTCACGTTCCATGAGGAATATACGTCCGGAGGACGGGCGCGTAAAATAGAGAGTGGAGACCTGTTCCTCAGAAAGCCGGGCAAAATGCGGTGGGACTATCGCGAACCGCTCGGCAAGCTCTTCATTTCCGACGGCAAGAACCTGTACCTATACACCCCGCAGGGCAAGCGCGCCGAAAAGATGAAGCTCAAAGAGACGGACGATCTCCGTGCCCCGCTGGCATTTTTGTTGGGCAAACTACATTTCGAACGGGACTTTACGAACTTCGCGATGAAACAGGATGGGCAGGACTGGGAGATTACTGCGGAGCCGAAATCCGACAAGCTGCCCTACCGGCGGGTCGAATTCGTCGTGACGCCGGAGTTCCAGATCAAACGGCTGAACGTCATCGGGCAGGATGCATCCGTGCTCGGTTTTCATTTCGCCAATGAGACGATGAATCCGCCTCTCGGGGACAGGATCTTCCAGTTCAAACTACCTCCGGGTGTGACGTTCGTCGACAGTTCGGAAACAGCGGGGCAGCCCGTGGAGGCGCAGAGCGCCGGCAGGTAAAACCGTTGGCCGAATTCGTCCTCAAATACGCCGACACGCGCGGCGAGATTCGCAGCCAGGTGGCCGAGGCGGCTTCCGAGGCGGAACTGCGCGAACGGTTCTCGCGCGAAGGCTACCTGGTCTACTCCGTGAGGCCGCGGGCGCTTTCGGCCACCGCGGCAGCCGCCCTGCCGGGCCGGCGCCGACGCAAGCTCGACGTCGAGAAGTTCCTCATCTTCAACCAGCAGTTCCTGACGCTGATTCGCGCCGGCTTGCCGATTCTGAAATCGCTCGATCTGCTCGCAGAGCGGCTCACGGATCCGAAGCTCGGGCAATACGTCAAAGCCGTCCGCGACGAGGTGCGGTCGGGCGCACTGCTGTCGGAAGCGTTCGAGCGGCAGGGAGTGTTCCCGCCGATCTACGTGACCTCCGTGCTCGCCGGAGAGAAGAGCGGCGCGCTCAATGACGTGCTGGAGCGCTACATCAACTACCAAAGGATGGCGCTGGCGGTCCGGAAGAAGCTGCTGCTTTCGCTGATGTATCCATCGGTGCTCGTGGTGCTGGTAATCGGGCTGATTATCTTCCTGGTCACGTACGTTGTCCCGAACTTCGCTGAGTTGTACTCGAGCATGTCCGCGAAGCTGCCGGCGGTGACCCAGGTCCTGATCGCGGTGGGAACCACTGCTCGCGACTACATTCTCCTGTTTGCCGGCTTTCTGATTGCTGCGTTCATCGCGTTCCGCATCTGGTCGCGAACCGAAACAGCGCGCCTGCAGATCGACCGCGTCAAACTGCGGACGCCACTCGCCGGCGAGATCTGGATCAAGTACCAGGTGGCACAGTTCGCTCGCGTATTGAGCACCCTGCTGGTCGGCGGTATCCCGCTCGTGCAGGCGCTCGGGACAGCCTCGCAATCGCTCGGGACGCCGCTGCTCGCGCGCGCGCTCG
>DASSSG010000741.1:0-2148 GCA_035708545.1 Bryobacteraceae bacterium
TTTCGCTCGTCGACGGCTTTCCGACCTTCGTCCAGGGGCTGGGCGCAAAGGCGGATCCCGCAGACGCATCTCTGCCCGGACATTCACTGCTCGACATCGCGCAAGGCTACGTCCCGCGCCGAACGCTCCTGTCCGAATATCATGCGGCCGGCGCGATCACCGCTTCTTATATGATTCGGCACCGGCAGTACAAGTACATCCATTACGTGGGTATGCCGCCGATGCTCTTCGATCTCGAGCGTGATCCCTGCGAGCGGAAGGATCTCGGCCGCGATCCAGCTTACGCAAGCGTCGTTCGCGAGTGCGAAGCCGCATTGCGCGCAATCGTCGATCCCGAAGCCGTCGACGCTGCAGCACGCGCCGACCAGCACGCGCACATCCAAAAACACAGCGGTGTGGAAGCGATACTCAAACGGGGCACGTTCCGATATTCGCCACCGCCGGGCGTGAAGGCTTCGTATTTCTGATGCATCCTCTACGCGTCAGCATCGTCACATACAACATCTGGGGCGACGAGCGCTGGGAGTTTCGCAAGGAAGCGCTGCGCAACTTCATGTCACTCTTCGACCCCGACCTCGTATGCCTGCAGGAATTTCATCCCGTCTCGCGCGAGCTGCTGGACAATGCCCTGAGCGGCCACCGGCGCGTTCAGGACAACTATGCGGGCTGGGCGACGCAGAGCAACATCTACTGGCGGGCTTCGATGTTTTCCGAAATCGATCACGGCGCCGAAGACGTCGGGATCACCCATGAAGCCGATCGACGGCTTTACTGGGTGCGTCTGCAGGCGTCCGGATTCGATCGGTCGGTACTCGTGTCCACCGCGCACCTTACGCATCAGCGGCATCCCGATGAGTGCAAGACCGGATATTCGCCCCGTGTCGCTCAGACACAGCGCATCATCGCCGAGCTGAAGCGTCTCAACCGCGATCGCGAGCCTCTCTTCTTCATGGGGGACCTCAACGATCCCGTGCACCCACCGAACCTGCTGCACGACGAGGGCTACGTGAGCTGCTTTGCCGCGCTGGGGCTTCAGCCGCCGCCGACGTTCAAGTGCTATCCCACCGCCGGCGTGAAGCCCGGTGCCCTCGCAATCAGCGAATGCATCGACTGGATCGTCGGTAACAGCGAAGTGCGTGCGGTATCCGCATCGGTCCCGCGGTTCTTCTTCAACGATGCGGCGCCCTCCGACCACTGGCCGGTCCACGCCGTGTACGAACTACGAAACTGAATGACCCTTACGGAGCTGCGCTACATCGTTGCCCTCGCCCGCGAGCGTCATTTCGGGCGGGCGGCGGAAAAGTGTTTCGTGAGCCAGCCGACGCTTTCAGTGGCAGTAAAAAAGCTCGAGGACGAGCTGGGCGTAACGCTCTTCGAGCGCGGTGGCGCCGAGGTCACTGTGACGCCGGTAGGAAGCCGCATCGTCGAACAGGCGCAGCGCGTGCTGGAAGAAGCGGCGACCATCAAGAACATCGCGATCGAAGGCAAGGACGAGCTTGCCACGCCACTGCGCTTCGCCACGATCTACACCATCGGCCCGTATCTGATGCCGCTCCTGATTCCGTTATTGCACAAGCGTGCGCCGCGCATGCCGCTGATCATTCAGGAAAACTACACCGCGCGCCTGAGCGAGCTTCTGAAGACCGGCGAAGTGGACGTGGCAGTGCTGTCCCTGCCGTTTTCGGAGCCGGGGATCATCACGCAGGCGGTATATGACGAGCCTTTTCGCGTGCTGGTGCCCGCGACGCATCCGTGGGCGCGCAAAACGCGCATACCCGCGGCGGATCTCTGTCGCGAGAACCTGCTGCTGCTTTCGAGCGGCAACTGTTTCCGGGAGCAGGTCTTGCAAACGTGTACGGGTATCGAACGCGCGACGAACGATGGCATTCAGCACAGTCTGGAAGGAAGCTCGCTCGAGACGATCCGCCACATGGTGGCTTCTGGCGTCGGCATCACGGTTGTTCCTGCTGCCGCGGCCGAAGCGCGGACAGCGGAAAACAGACTCACCGCCGTGAAGCCATTTACTGCGCCGGTCCCGAGTCGCCGCGTCGCGCTTGCGTGGCGGCGCAGCTTTCCGCGCCCGCGTGCTGTCGAGCTCGTCCGCGAAGCGATACTCGCCTGCAAGCTGCCCGGCGTCACGATGCTTCC
>DASSSG010000742.1:0-4115 GCA_035708545.1 Bryobacteraceae bacterium
AGGTGGCGTTCATGGGCAGCGAAGGACGCCTCAACATCACGCGCGCGGGCTACGAGTACATCCCGAAGGACCGTACGGCGGAGCCGATCCGCGCCAGCCGCAGCCCCGAGGAAGGCCACATGGCGAACTGGCTCGCCTGCGTGCGATCCCGAAAAGAGCCGAACGCGAACGTCGTCGACGGCCACTACGGCGCCATGGCCTGCCACATGGGAAATATGGCCGACAGGCAGAAGACCCGCATTGCGTGGAAGAAGGAATGGGACGTATGAAAGTCGGCATCAATCTCGAGTTCATTCGCTCGGAGGACAAGCCGTTCCGCGAAGGCGTGCGGCGCGCGGCGGAGATCGGATTCCGGTACGTCGAGCCGATGGTGCACGATGGCCGTGAGCTGCTCAGCGAGGCCGGCTACTTTCACTCGTTCTCGATGGACGACGATCCGCTCGAAATGAAGGACACGCTCGACGAGTTCGGCGTGGCGGCGAGCGGCCTCAGCGCGCACACGCCGCTGATGCGGCCCGAGATCAGTGTTCCATATCTGGAAAAAGCGATCCGGCTTGCGGCAGTCATCGGCGCGCCGGTCGTTAACACGGACGAAGGGATACGGCCTGCCTGGGTGAGTGACGAGGACATCTGGCCCGTCATGCGCTACACGCTCACGAAGGTGCTGCGGACGGCCGAGCGCTACGGAGTGCGCGTGGGTATCGAGCCGCATCAGAGCATCTCGAAAACCACCGATGGGCTGCTGCGGATCGCTACGCTGGTCGAGAGCGAGATGCTGCGCGTGAACTACGATACGGGCAACGCCTGGCTCGCCGGGGAGGATCCGTACGAAGGATTGCGTGCCGTGGAGCACCTGGTTGTTCACGTGCACGCCAAGGATATCGCCGTGCGCCAGGGGGAATCAGAGCGAGGAAAGGTGACCGGCACGCCCGTGGGCTGCGCGTGCGGCGACGGGGTCATCGACTGGCGCCGCGTCGTATCTATCCTCCGTCAGGTGCATTTCGAAGGCGTGCTGTCGGTCGAGTGCGGAACATCCGAACAGGCGGCACGCAGCCTGAAGCATCTCACCGAGGTGCTCGGCGAAACCCGGGCGGCCCGCGCATGACTCGTCGAAGCGCGGTCCTCACTCTGGCGGGAGCGGCCGTTACGAACCCCCAGCAGAACGCTCCGGCGAAGCTCCGCGTGTTCATCGTGACCGGCGGCCATGATCACGAGCCCGATTTCTACTCGCTTTTCAGCGACCCCGGCTGGAAGTGCATGACCGATGCCCACCCGTTCGCGCTCGCACGCGACATTCGCGAGCGCTTCGACGTGCTCGTCATGCACGACATGTACAACGATCTCGACGAGAAAGGCCGCCGCAATCTCCAGGCCTTCGTGCAGCAGGGCAGGGGCGTCGTTGTCGTGCATCATGCGCTGGCCAGTCACTGGCAATGGGAGTGGTGGTGGAAAGAGGTTGTCGGTGGGCGATATCTGTTGAAGCCTGACGCCGGTCTGCCGGCCTCGACATTCGCGCACGATCAGCAGATGACCGTCACGCCGGTGGGCGAGCACGCCGTACTTGGCGGCGTCGGACGCATGCAGTTGCACGACGAGACCTACGGCGGAATGCAGGTGTTGCCCGACGTGACTCCGCTGCTCAGGACTGACCATCCGAAGAGCAGCCCCATCGTCGGCTGGATCGGCCCGTGCAAAACCTCGCGCGTGATCGCCATCCAGCCCGGACACGATTCCTCGACGCACCGCGACCCGCAGTATCGGCGGCTCATCCGCAACGCAGTGATCTGGAGCTCCGGGCGGTCCGTTACCTGATTACTGCACGTCGACGACGTAGGGGGCAATCCGCATGATGCCGCCGCGCAGCCACAGCCGCGGATCGTATGGGCGCACGAGACTCCGGAGCATGTTCAACTCCACCGACGGCTCGGTCGAGCGCAGCCACTGGTCAAAAATGGTGCGGCGCGGCGGGTAGGCTACAAGCCGGACCTGCTCGCCGGCCGGAATCTTCGCCTTGCGCTTGAGAACCTCGATGGCCTTGTCGATGCCGCCGATCTCGTCGATCAGACCGTTCGCTTTCGCCTGCGATCCCATCCACACACGACCCTGCGCCAGCGGCTCGAGCTGCTCGTATTTCACGCGCCGGCTCTGCGCGGCCTTCGACACGAACTCGCGGTAGAAAAGATCCATCACTTCGCTGAGCTTGGCTTTCGCGGCTTCGTTCGGCGGCATGTAATCCGAATCGATAGCGGCGTGCCGGCCCCGCGTGATGATGTCCTTCGTAATGCCGAGCTTGTCATACAGGCCCCGCAGCGTCAGCTTGCCGTACACAATGCCGATCGAGCCGGTGTACGTGTTGGGATAGGCGATCATCGGATCGCCCGTCATCGACACGTAATAGCCGCCCGATGCAGCGGCGTCGGACATCGAGATCACGAGCGGTTTCTTGTCGCGCAGCAGTTTTACTTCGCGCAGAATCTCGTCCGATGCGATCGCGTCCCCCCCGGGCGAATCGACGCGCAGAATCACGCCGCGGATGGAGGCGTCTTTGGCAACCTCGCGGACCTGTCGGATGAAAGCGCCGGAGGTGAACGCCTCCTCGCTCCCGAGAGCGTCGCCGCCGCCCGAGCCGTGCAGGATGGTGCCTTCGCCGACGAGAAATGCGATGCGCGTCTTCGGATCGAGTCCCGTTCCGCGCGATCCGGCGCGAAGGTAGTCCATGTACGGGAGCTTCTGAATTTCCTTTTGCCTGAGCCGGGCCTTCAGCTCGCCGTACATCTGGTCCTCGTACCGGAGCTCGTCGACGAGACCTTTCTCTTTTGCTTTCGCGGCGGTGAACGGACCGTCGTCGAGGATCGCTCGCATCTCCTCGGGGCTCCTGCGCCGGGCCGCGCCGAAGATCCGCAGCACGTCGCCGTATACGGTGTCGAGCACCGAGTTCACGACCTCGCGTGTCTCGGGCGACATTGTCGTATTTGTGAATGGCTCGCCCGCGTTCTTGTACTTGCCGACGTGCTGCACGTACACGTCCACCCCGAGCTTGTCGAGGCCGCGTTTGAAATACATCAGCTCTGCGCGGAGGCCCTTTACGTCGAGTACGTCTTCGGGCGACATGTAGATCCGATCCGCGGCCGATGCGACATAGTAGTCCCGCAACCGCGGCCGCCTCAGGAATGCAAACACCGGTTTCCCTGACTTGCGGAACTGCGTCAGGTCGTGCCGGATCTCCTCCGCTTTCGCCCACCCAAGGCCGGGATTGTCGGGCATCACAACCACCGCTCGAATTCGTTTGTCGACGGCGGCAGTTCGCAGCATGGACCAGATGTCTCTCACGGTCGCGACCTGCCGCGTTCCGATGAACGGAATCGGTACTTCGATGGGCGATTTCTCCGGAATCTCGCCATCGAGCCTGAGCACGAGCGTCGCCTCATCCGGAACATACGGCCGCCGTTCGCCAAGGCGAACCAGTGAGAAGAAGAAAATCGCGACGCTCAGAACGGTCAGCAGGATGCCCGTGAGCAGGCCGATGATGAACTTTTTCATTGCCGTCAGCGTTCGCGGCAGGTCAGGCGAACTTCAGCCCAAGCTCCGCGCCCACTTTCAGGATATGCCTCTTGCCTTCCTCGTAGTCTTCCGCTGTCCTGAGATGCTCCAGCATCAGGGGCGCTTCCGCCGGCAGCTTTGCAATCTCGCTCAGATAGGCGGAGTAGTCGATCGAGCCTCGGCCCGGAATCACCTCGACAAAGTGCAGGTTCATTTCCGGCACCCACTCGAGGTCCTTGGCATGACACGACAGGACCCACCGGCCCAGCTTCGCGAAGGTCTCGCGGATGTATGCCGCGTTGTTGTAAAAGCGTTGCGGGCTGTTGATGCCGTTGCAGACGTCGATGTGTACGCCGAACTGCGGCCGGTCGACCGCGCGCAGCAGCTGGAGGTATTGATCGGGGCCTTCCGGCCACATCCAACCCATCATTTCGACGCTGAACTTCGTGCGTTTCGGACGGACCGCGTCGATTACGCGCCGGCAGTTCTCGACCGTCGCATCGAAGAAGTCCTTCGAGAAGTTCTTCGGGTGCGGGCCGTACCAGACCTTTGGGTTGTACGATCCCGCGATATCC
>DASSSG010000743.1:0-9794 GCA_035708545.1 Bryobacteraceae bacterium
ACGAAGGTGGGCGCGCGCGAAGTGCAGCTTGGGTTCAAGTACTACTTTTGACACGCAGGTGGCGGCAGGGCCGCCGCCGAATCTTCGGCTCGCCGCGGGGCGGACTGAAGTCCGCTCCGGCACGCAAAGCGCCTAACCGAAGTTCGTCAGTGCACCGCTTGCTGACGCGCGCGGCTCAGTAACTCCTGCAAAATCACGAACTTCGGCTAAGCGGCGGCTAAGCGCCATTTACAGGTTCAGCTCGTCTCGATACTGCTCGAGCGCGATACGAACGAGCTGGCTGCGGCTGTGCACATTGTGCTGCTGAAGCAGGTTCTGCACGATCGTCTTCACCGAGCTTTCGCGAACCCTGAGCCGCTCGGCGATTTCCTTGTTGCTCAGCCCCTCGAGAAGGCATGCCATGACGTTACGCTCCGCGGGCGCAAGGGGCGGATTCCGGGCCGCGGCCGGTTTGGCGTCCTCCGTGATGTGTTTGAGGACGGATTTGAAGTAGTTCTGATCGAGCCAGAACTCGCCGCCGACTACTGCGCGAATGCACCTCAGGAGGAGATTAGCGGGGTTCTGCTTCAGGAAGATGCCGGAGACTCCGCCACAGAGGAGCCGGAAAGCTTCATCATTTGAGACCAGTGCGGCGACGATGATGACTCGCCCGGCAAAGTCAGTCTGCCTGAGATGATCGAGGACAGTGAAGGCGCTTTCGTTGCCCAGATTCAGATCGAGGAGAATCACATCGATGGGGCACAGACGGAGGGCCTCGGCAGTCTCCAGCGTATTCCTGCATCGTGCCATGACTCTGAAGTCCGGCTCGACCTCGAGCAGGCGCAACATGGAATCGGAAACGAGCCGGTGATCCTCGACAATGCAGATGTGTACGACGTCCGTATCGGCGGCCTGTTTTGAATCCCGCAGGCTGTCCGATGCTTCAAGCGGCATGCGCCGACTCCGCGGCTGCCGGAATCTCAATCAGCAAGGACGTCCCACGGCTGGTCGGTTCCTGGCAGAGGTTGCCTCCGCAGCCGCGAAGGATCGCGCGTGAAACAAAGAGCCCGAGACCTGAAACACCATCCCGCGTCACCTTCGGCTCGAATGAGAGTTCAGGCTGTGCCGGACCAGAATCGGAGACGCGGATATAGACTCGCGACTGCCGCTGCTCGACGGTGATATCGAGCCGCCGTTCCGGGGCATCGTGAAGGGCCCTGAGGCTGTTATTCGTGAGATTGAGAAGGACCTGCAGCAGTTCCTGCTCATCCGCGGACACGTACTCTATCTCGGGCGGCACGTGACAGGTGAACTGCACCTGCTCGGCTTCGACGGACGAGCGCAGCAGCATGTCGAGACGCGTCATCACCTCACGAACCGAGGCGCGGCGCAGCGGCTTGCGGTTGTTCGGGAGCAGTTGATCGGCGCTTATCTGGGCGATGGAACGTACGGTCGCATACAGCGCCTCGACTTCGGGTATGTCTCGCAGGGCGGGATTATTGATCAGGGACTCGCACAGGCTGGCTGCAGCCCAGCACGCATTCCTGATCTCGTGCAGATTAGCCGCGGGGCCAAGCTGTGCGGCCGCATGCTGAACGTTGGCCGGCGCAACCGCTGCACGGCCAGACCACGTGAGGTCCGTCAACAGCACCCCGAGGCGGGGCCCTCCCGATGAGTCAAAGGTCGAGAAGCAGACCTGTATGGGCACGGTTTCCCGGGCTGCGCGCCAGACCTGCGCTTCGAGCGCCGAGCGGAAGCACGGCACGCTGCGTTTGATTCGAAGCACGCCATCGAGCGCGGGCAGGTATGTGGAGACAGGGCGGCCCTGAACGGCCTCGCCTCGGCGCGACAGCAGTTGCTGCGCAGCGGGATTCGCGCTCAGAATGGCGCCGTTCTCGCCGACGATCAGCACGCCGGCCATGCTGGTGCGACAAAGCGAACTGATTTCCTCCGCCTCCGTTTGCAGTCTCGCAATCTCTTCTCTGAGCTCGACGATTTCGTGCGCGCGCTTACGCACCACTCCGCCGATCACATGCACCAGGGCAGTAACCAATCCGTAACAGAGTGGGACGGCGAGGAATGTAATGCTCCAGCGCTCGGCCGGCGGGACGGCGAGCGCCGCCATGGCGGTACAGATCATCCAGAACAGGATACTGATCCGGGGCGAGCCCATCGCGGCGAGCGTTACAGGGACAACATAGAGCAGCGGCGCGTAGACGCCGAGATAAGACCAGCTAAGGCATACGGCTACAGCAAGTGCGGCGGCAGCTGCCAGTGTGCCCCAGGATCGGCGGCACCATGCCGCCACGGTCGTCATCAGGTTTGATGCGTGTGAATCTACAGCCACGGGCGGTCACCTCCGCGCATCACCGCGCGGCCGGTCCGTTCTCCGACGCGGGATGCCGTCGCGAGTTAATCCAACGCGACCTTCTTCCCTGCCCGAGCCAGAGTTCAGACCATTGCATGATACTGCAACTCGAGGTGTCTGTCCAGCGGCGGTTTGCCGCCAAACGGCTCCCTGGCAATCGCCATATGGCTGGCTCGCGGCAGCCGAAAGACGGGTTGTAAATACCAGGTGGAGCGACTAGAGTGAGGAGCGGTTAGAAGTGTGCTCACCGGGAACGGAGGCTCGGCCGTATCCGCGGTGGGAAAGGAGTGTGCACAGCAATGTGTAGGACGACACGACTGGTGATGACGGCAGTCGCCTGTCTTATGGCACTGACGGTTCCCGCCTTCGGACAACTCGGACTCGGAGTTGTGCCGAATATGGGAGCGAGCGTGAACGTCGGCGCAACGAATGTCCCTGGGACCGTCCAGGTAACGAACGTATCAGCGTTGAGCGTGAACCTGACCGGCGTTTTCCTGCAGCCCTCCTGCAAGGTGGTACCCGTTCCGGGAACCCCCTGTCCGGCCGGCCAGGAAGACCTGGGAGTATTCACGATTAACGCGGGAGCTGTCGGCGCGGCGCTTACGGCCTGCGCGGGAATTTCGTTTGCAGTTGCCGGGCCAAGCGCTTCCGGCGAATTCCAATTCACCCCGGCATCGACCGTGACGCTGGCGCCGAACGCCACGTGCACGATCAACTTCACGTACAACGCGATCAAACTTCCCACGGCTGATGCCGTACCCGCTACACCCACGACCGTCCAGACGGTCCAGGTGGCGCGAGCGGCGGGCATTGAGACCGGCGGCGTGCTCACTGCCGGCGGCGTTGGAACGAGTATGATCACTGTTCCGTTCACGTGCGCCGTTCAGGTTGACAAGCAGGTTTCCTGCGACGGCGGCACCACCTGGACCGACCAGGGGCTCACGAGCAATAACTCCGACGGCACGAACGGATGCATCGGAAGAGTCGGCCAGAATATTCAGGTCCGCTACCGCGCCAGAAACACGGGCACGGTGGCCGCGACCTGCACGCTGGGCGATTCGAACCTGACTGTCCTGCCGAGCGCGATTGCCAACATTCAGATGAGCGCCAACTCGGCGGAGACTCCGGTCGGAACGACATTCACGGGACTGTGCCAGACGGCGAGAGCGGGCGGCGAGCCGAACACGGCGACGCTGAACTGCACATGCGCGGTTCCGCTCCAGACGCCTCCAACCGCGACGGCGACCGACATCGCACGCTTCGAGTGCTGCGGGGTCGAGATCGACAAACAGGTTTCGTGCAGCGGCGGACCGTTCACGGACGTCGGCTTCGGCACGAACAACCCGAGTGGCACGCAGTCCTGCAATGGGATCAACGGACAGCCGGTCGCCATTCAGTACTTCATCAGGAACGTTGGATCGATCGCCGCTTCGTGCAACCTGACCGACATCCAGAGCGGCGGCGCAACGATCTTCACCGCCCCACCGGGAACTTACAATCTCGCGGCGGGCGCAACGACGCCGGTAATCAGCAACACGCAGGTGACGCAGTGCAGCACCGCGCTCGATGCGAACGAACCAGACACGGCAACCACTAACTGCGCATGCGCTGCCACCGGATTGGTGAGCAACACCGCATCGGCGAACGACACGGCCGAGATCAACTGCGGTAATCCCAGCTTCACGATCAACAAGCAGTGTATTCCGGTGGCTACCGCCGCGGGCACTTTCAACGTGAGAATCGACATCACGAACAACGGCACGCTGCCGCTGACGTGCACGGTCACGGATTCCTACATCGCCGGACCGGCGTGTCCGGCAACGGGGACCGCTGTGCCGGTGACGGGTTTAACACCAGCCAATCCGGTGAGCGTACCGGTCACCCCGACTCCGACGACCGTAACCGGACAGCTGACGGCTCTGCAAACCACGGTGTGCAACACGGCTACCGCCTCGTGCACCACGCCGGGGCTGGCGGCACCCATCGTGCACAGCTCGTCGGCGCTGTGCCCGGTCGGCCAGGGCTGCTTCACTCGCACGCCTGGGTACTGGTGCACGCATCCGACCCAGACACAGCAGGTGATCGGCGCGGGTCTGCCCGTCTGCGGTATCACGCTAACAACGGCGACCGCGGGCGTCCCCAACTCGGCTACCGAAGATCTCGGGTCGCACGGCAAGGACGCCAAGGACGTCGGGACCTCGCCTCAGCAGCTGCAGTTACTGCGCCAGTGCACCGCGGCCGCCCTCAACCTCAGGGTGTCTGCGGATCCGCGCTCGCAGCTGAACTGCGCGACAGCGCTGCCCGGCATCACCAATCTGTTTAACAGGTGCTGCGTCGGCACGGCCCTGGTGCCCGCAATCTGCAACCGCGGCGCGACGGCGCAGCAGATCGACGCGTCAGGCTGCATTGAGGGCCTCGACGCCTTTAACAACATGTTTGACGAGATCGACTTCCCATCCTGGCTGCAGAACTCGAGTGCAGACCCGGATCAGTGCCAGGAAGCGAACGGGAACGGTTTCGTCAATCCCGGCAGAAAACTCGGACCCCGGTAAGACGGGGCATTTCGGGACGGTGATTCGAGACCGTCCCGAGCGGACAGGCGCGGGGCCGAAAGGCGCCGTGCCTGTTCCGTGAAGGGCTGGCGCGAACGCAGGTGTCCGTCCCGCCTCTGATATGTTATGCGGCGGGAGACCCGAGCCTCTTTCGTTGCATGGATGGGCCGCCCTCCGCAGCAGTGCGGAGGGCGGCCAGTCTCAGCAGCGGCCCGTGGTTTCCTGCAAACCAGGAGAATTGACCCATGATGTTTCGATTACCCGCAACGCTGGCGCTCGCCGTCCTGATTCTTCTGCCCGGTTCGGCGCACTGCCAGAAGAAGAAGCAGACCACGGCAGAGGGGGACGACCTCAGCGCGCTCCGGAGCGAGTTGCAGGCCTTACGCGAGAGCCAGCGCAAGCTGCTCAAAGACGTGGAGTACATCAAGCTCGTGGTGAGCGGCAAGCAGCCGCCGCTCGAGAACGTCGAGCTCGGCCTGACGGGACAGAGCATAGGCACGAAGGACGCGAAGGTCACGATGGTGGAATTTTCGGATTTCCAGTGCCCGTTCTGCGCGCGTCACGTCACCCAGACTCACCAGCAGATCATCGATGAATACGTCAAGACCGGGAAGGTGAGATATGTATTTCGGAACTTCCCGCTCGCGCAGCTCCACCCATTGGCGGCCAAGGCGGCGGAGGCTGCCCTCTGTGCCGGAGATCAGGACAAGTACTGGCAGATGCACGAGCGCTTGTTCAAGAACCAGCAGGCGCTCGAAGCAAAGGAACTGCTGGGCCATGCGACAGTTCTGGGGCTGGATATGGGCAAATTCCAGAGCTGCATCGACGGCGCCAAATACGCGCAGGCAGTAAAGAACGACATCGAGGAAGGCCAGAGGCTCGGCATCCGGGGAACTCCCACGTTTTTCCTCGGCGTGGAAACAACGAAAGACGACAAGCTGAAAGCTGTGACGTTGCTGAGCGGCGCACAGCCGTTTACCGCATTCAAAGAAGCAATCGAAAAGCTCTTAAACCCGCCTCCACCGGCGACTGATCAGAAAAGCGAATAGAAACCCTCCCGCTGCACGACGCCGAGCGGTTGCCAGTCAACCGCCCGGCGTCGCTGATCAACACATCAACAGGACCGCGTCACTGCACGGTGACGGTGATCGTCGTTCTGCCGACATTGCCGGCGGCGTCATACGCACGGGCCTCGAGCGTCGCGGCGCCGCTCACTTTGCGTGAGTTCCATCGGCAGGACACCGCGGGGGCAGCCGCGGAGCAGCGCAGTGTTCCACCGACGTACACTTCAGTCCGGGTAACCGCGACATTATCGCTGGCATTGACGCTGATACTGACGTTTCCGGACACGACGGCTCCATTACCCGGATTGACAAACCACACCGACGGCGCGGAGGTGTCTGTCGACGGCGGGGGCGGGGCGGGAGCCGTGTTGCTGACGTAAACGGAGACCGACGCAGAAGATGTATTTCCGGCGGCATCACGCGCGGTTGCGGTGAGCACGTAAGAACCGTTTGCCACCGTCGCAGTGTTCCACGAGCACGTAAACGGAGCCGAGCTGAAGCTGCACAGCGTAACGCCGCCATTCGCGATCGTCACGTTCGTGACCCCCACGTTGTCCGAGGCGGATACCTGGAGGCTGATGGTGTCCGATACCGTGGCGCCGTTCGCCGGCGTAACGAAGCCAACCGAAGGAGCCGAGGTATCCAGTGTCGCGTTCGAGACAGTCACGACGACCGAGGCACTGGAGCTGTTCCCGGCAGCATCGCTGGCGGTGGCGGTCAGGTTATAAGCGCCGTTCGGGACCGTGGCCGTGTTCCAGGAGCACGAATACGGCGTCGAGCTGAAGCTGCACAGCACGCTTGCGCCGTTGGCGACCGTCACGCTGGTAACGCCGACGTTGTCGGTTGCCGACATCTGAATGCCGGTAACGCCCGACACGACCGCACCGTTAGCGGGAGTCAAAAAGCTCACTGCGGGCGCGGTCTGGTCGACCGCTGTGTTGCTGACGTTGACATTGATCGCAGCCGTGTTCGAGTTGCCGGCCGCGTCCCGGGCGGTAGCCACCAGAGTGTGGTTGCCATTCGGCAGACCGACGGTGTTCCAGGAGCAGCTGTAAGGAGCAGCGGTGAACGAGCAGACCACACCGCCATCGGCCGTCACACTCACGGAAGTGACGCCCACGTTATCCGAGGCCGACACCTGGATGGCGACGGCGCCCGCTACGGTCGCCGCGTTGGCAGGCGTGACAAACGAGACGGACGGGGCCTGCGAATCGGGCGCCGGCGCACCGGTTGTCAGCGCTCGCCAGGCGTTCACTCGGCCGGCGCCGTAGGTCGGGTCCCAGCCTGGAGCGCCTTTGTCGTCGGCGCTGTTCCTGAGGATGCCGCTGACATCGGCGCCGGGGTTCTTTGAAACGATCAGGGCTGCAACACCCGCCACGATGGCGGCGCTTTGAGATGTTCCGCATTCCTGAATATACGAGTTAGACGGACCTGTCGTAGCGGACACACAACCCGGAGCCACGAGATCGATGCCGCTACCGGTGTTCGACCAACTGTAAATGGAATCGGCACTGTCAGTCGCGCCGACAGTGATCACGTTCGGATCGTCGCTCCAGGGAGTCGTATTGCCGCCGTTTCCTGCCGGAGCGACGGTGGTCCCTCCGCGCTGCCGGAAATTCGCCGCCGCCGAGGAAACAGAGGAACTGCCACCCACCGCATAACCCACGTAGATGACCTTGGCTCCATGGTCCGCAGCCCACTGCAAACCGGCCGCAATGTTGGAATCCGTAGCCAGGCCCTGGGCATCGCTGACACGAACCGGCATGATCCGGCATTCCCAGCAAACGCCGGCAACTCCGATCGCATTGTTTGTAAGAGCGGCAACGCTTCCCGCTGAAGCTGTTCCGTGCGAGGAGACATCGCTGGTGTTCGAGTTGTTATCGTACACGTTCCAGCCGGCAACCATGTGGCTGCTGAGGTCCTCATGCGAACCGAGGACACCGGTGTCCAGCACGGCGATGGTGACGTTGGGGCTGCCGGTCGTAACCGTCCATGCCTCTCCTGACTGAATGTTGGTGTGATGCCACTGATACATGTAATACATGTCGTTCGGCAGTACGCCGGACGGGCGATGGATACGATCCAGCTCGGCAAACTGCACTTCGCCTTTGGAGCGGAACTGCTGGACCGCCGCGTTTGCGTCGGCGCCCTGCGCGAGGTCGACAACATGGACGGCGAGCGCATCGAGCGCACGAACAGCTCGCGGATTGAGACCGCGGAGGATTTCCTGGGCTCGTTCGGCACGTACTTCGGCCTTGAATTTCACGAGGATACGGCCGGGAACGTGCGCCGGTACAGCCGGGGCGGGCTGCGACAATCCGGGGACAACCAGCAATGCCGCAAGGCACACTACAGCGAAGACACACCTCTGCTCAGAAGACATTAAAGACTCCAAATATAACCAGAATTCCTGGAGGTCTCTCCGAGCAGACACTCCACCCGTCAGCCTCCGAAGGCACACTTCAGATCCCCGGAGGCCATGAATCCACCTACCCTATAGCCCGGGAAGCCTTGCAGTTCTAACGGCTGACAAGCCTATGGTAACGCGCCGTTTGTAATTGACAATACAGTAGATCGGCGAGAAATGCCAGCGCGGGTGAGGGGATGGCGTAGGACTGAAGTGGGTGGAAATCTGACTGCAGAAGCCAGTCAACGTCGTCGCGTGAGCTACCAACAGGCGGCAGGTTGGCGCGGTAAAGCCGACGACGAATCACCGCGTTTGCCGCAGGTGCTGCTCAGCTGCCCGCCGCACCGCTGGATCCTCACTCGACGCGGCGCGATGGAGATGCGCGCGCGCTGCGGCAGTCTTACCCTGAGCCGCGAGCGCGACGCCGAGGTACAAGCGCGCCTGCGCGAAATCGGGAGTCCGCTGGATAACGGTTTCGAGCAGCGCGACTGCCTCGGCGTGACGGTCTTTTGCCAGCAGAAGAAAGGCCAGGCTCACTCGCGATGCGTCGGAGGAAGGATCGAGCTCGAACGCCGTTCGAAAGTGCTCTTCCGCGCGGTTGCGATCTCCCGACTCCATCAGCAGCAGACCATAGTTGTGGTGTGCGCCCGCCGACCGCGGGTCGTGATGGAGCGCCCTCTCGAAGGCTGCGCGGGCCTCGGGGCGGTGGCCTGAGCCCGCCAGTGCGATTCCGAGATTGACCCACGCCTCGCTGTAGTCCGGCTGCACCCGGATGGCTTCGCGAAAAGCGCTGATGGCCTGGGCGACACGTCCGGTGCCCTGGTAAGCGAGCCCGAGCCCATTGTGCGCGACCGCCAGATCGGGGTGCCGCCGCACGGCATCCTGCAGCACGATGGCCGCCTCGGCCGGGTTCTTCGCCATGACCAGAGCCGTGCCGAGGTCGGCCGCAATGCGTGGGCTCGCCGGTTCGATATGTCTTGCGCTTCGCAGTTGTTCGACGGCGGCATGTGCATCGCCGGAGGCGAGCAGCCAGCGCCCGAAGGCGACGCGCGGGCCGGAGTCCGCCGGCCGGCGCTCGATCGCCGCGGCAAACCAGCGAGCCGCTTCGGAGTGCTGGCTGAGCCGGCCGTACGCCCGGGCGAGTTCCACCAGTGCTTTCACTGGCGGACTGTTCATTCGCTCGATGGCTTCGCGCAGCCGCAGGGCGCCGGCAGCAGTATTCGAATCGTCGGTCACCTGCGCGAGTGCAATGGTCAGGCGAACTTCGGCGGTGTCAGGCAGCGTGGCTGGATAGTACGGCTGCACCTCGCCGCGATAGCGCGGGCCAAGCCGTTCGCGCAGCGGCGCGAGCGGGTCGCCGTCCGGAGGCCGGCGCGGAATGGCGTGATCGGTCATGACGACGTGTACGACATCCTCGCTGCGGC
>DASSSG010000744.1:0-6013 GCA_035708545.1 Bryobacteraceae bacterium
TGTACCCATCCTGATACACAGTGGTTTCCTGCGCAGCCGGTCCGGCGTGAGCATCGCACTTGATTAATCGATTGCTTCGCTTTGGCATCTTCGGTCGGCATGTCCTTTCCAGTAGCGGCCCTGGTAAGTAGGCCACATGTAGAAGACAGATGGTAATTCGCGAAGTCGGCTCGCTCCTGGCGCCACTTGTATGCACGTGTTGAGCGCAATCGGAACATCACACCGACTTCGGAATCTGAGCAGAATCTCCAGCGATCTCACCGCGGGAAGCTATACACGACGCCGTTAATCGTGGGTAATCGGCAGCGGCGTCATAGCGCCATTCTTCAGGCCCAACTTCCGCTGGCGCACCAGGTGGATGCCGGTACTTCCGCGCGGAGCGGGTGCCGTCGCTTCGACTCGCGTTGGTAGCTCGTCAGATTGCCGGTGCATCTGGCAGCCACCACCACCGTTACCGACGGGCCATTGGCGTGACGGTCATACACCCGTCGGCGCGGCTCTACTCGTTCCGCAGAGCAATCGCCGGATCGACGCGCGACGCGCGGCGCGCCGGAACAAAGCACGCCAGGAACGCCACCCCAAGGAGAATCACGGATACCACGGTGACAGTCGGGACATAGTCGGGCCGGACGCCGTAGAGCAGAGCGGTCATCAAGCGCGCTGCGATCGCCGCCAGGATGAGGCCAACGGCGAGTCCGGCGATCGTCAACACCAGGCCTCGTCTGCCGAAGGAGAGCAATATGTCGCCGGACGTGGCGCCCAGCGCCATCCGCACGCCAATCTCATTGGTGCGCTGCATCACCGCGCAGGAGAGCACACCGTAGAGTCCAACCGACGCCAATAACAACGCCAACACAGCGAAGGCGCCCAACAGAGCACTGCTCTGCATGGGCGTCGAAAGCTGGCGGTTAACGATGTCTTCCATCGTCTGGATGCGCGCGATGGGCTGACTCTTGTCGAGCGACCAGATGGCCTGACGGACGGCCGAGACGATCGATGCCGGCTCAACAGCCGTACGAACGACGATGCCGGCTTTTACGTCGCCGATCTGGTCGCATTGCTCGTGCACGCGATACACGGCGGGCCTCACTTCCAGCACGCTGGTCTCGCGGATCGGCTTTATCACACCGACAATCGTGTACCAATAGCCCTTAGCACCTATATTCCCGAATTGGAACCTCTGTCCGAGCGGCGATCGCTCACGGAAGTTGCGATTCGCAAATGGCTCGTTGACGATCGCCACAGGTGAATCGGACTTTCGATCCGATGTGCTGAAGAATCTGCCCTCGCGCAGACGCGCACCGACGGTTGCAAAGTAGTCGCGGCTCACGTTGCGAATAAGCGCGACTTGTCCCGGTGTAGCGTCGGCGGGCTGGCCCTCCAGCCGATAGAACGTCGCGTGGGCGAAGTTGCTGAACGGGACCAGGTTGATGAAGCCGGCGTTGATGACACCGGGAATCGCACGCACCTTCTCCACCTCCGCGTTGATAAACGCTGCACGCCGCTCAAAGTCTCTGTACCGGAACAGCGGAGTCTCGAAGGTCAATAGCCTCTCACTCCTGATTCCGAGGTCGGTGTTGCGCAAATGCTGAAACGTCTGCAGGAGCAAACCGCCACACATCAGCAGCACAACGGCGAGCGTTGTCTCGAAAATGATGAGCGAGTGCTGGAACCAGTAACTGCGCGCGCCTGCCGCGCCGCGACCTCCTTCACGCAATCCGTCTTGCGGCGTCTGTCGCGACCCTCTCAGCGCGGGCGCAAGGCCGAAAAGCAATGTGGCTCCTATGGCTGCGCCGGCCGAGAAGGCGAGCACACGCCAGTCGAGGGTCACCCGCGTGCTCATGGCCTCCGGTACAAGCGTTTCCAGAAACCGCATCGCCGGTGCCGCGAGCGCCAGTCCGGCTATTGTGCCGAGTCCGGCGAGCACCAGGCTCTCGCTGAGGAATTGCGCGATCAGTCTTCCGCGGCCCGCACCAACCGCCGCACGCACCGCGACTTCGCGGCCGCGCACTGCGCCCCGCGACAGCAGGAGATTCGCGAGGTTGACGCACGCGATCAGGAGCAACGCCGCCGACGCGTACAGCAGCAGGATCAGCGCCGGTCGCGTTCTGCCCGCTATCTCTTCCCGCAGAGGCATGACCTTCACCGAGTGGGGACCTCGAAAATCGTTCGCTGTTACCTGCAGACTCAATGCCGCCATGGACTGCCTGGCCTGCTCCAGCGCCACGCCAGGCTTGAGCCGCGCGACGATCTGCGCGTCATGCCATGTGAAGTTGCGTCGCATCCACTGCGGAAATGACGCCGGCACCCAGAGACCGATTTCACGCGAGGGCAGGAAGTAGAAGTCCCGCGGCATGACGCCGACCACTTCGTATGGTTCGTCGTTGAGCGAGATCCTGCGTCCGATCATGTTCGAAGCGCCGCCAAAGCGGCGCTGCCACAGTCCGTGGCTGATCACAACCACGCGCGCGCCCTTGTTGTCCTCGTCTTCGGTGAATACGCGTCCCAGCATCGGCTGCACACCAAGCACGCCCCAGAGGGTCCACGTGACCTTTCGCGCCGGAACCTGCTCGGGGTCGCCGTAACCGGACAGTGTCACATCGCCCGGCTGGCTGCACGCGAGGTCAGTGAATACGGTATTGAGACGGCGCCACTCAATCCACTCTGCCGGTGCGGGTTGGTGTCTCGACGTGATGTCTTTGTTGCCCATGTCGTCCCAGATCATGACGAGACGGCCGGCATCGGCATACGGCAGAGGACGAATCAGCACCGCATCGACGGCGCTGAATATCGCCGTGATCCCGCCGATGCCGAGCGCCAGTGTCACAATGGCAATGGCCGAGAACCCCGGATTGCGGCGGATCTGGCGCAACCCGTAACCCGCATCGCGCGCGAGCTGCTCCACCCGCGCCCAGCCCCACGCTGCACGAGTGTTTTCCTCGATCAGAGCGAGGTTGCCCAGCTCGCGCTGAGCTGCCCATCGAGCCTCGTCCTCTGCCAGTCCATCTTCCCGGCGCTGTTGTGCTTCTTCCTCCAGGTGGAACTGGAGTTCTTCGCGCATTTCGGCTTCCTTGTCCGGCCGTCGCGCCAGCCATCGCAGCTTGCGGAAAAAGGAGTTCATTGCGCCTCCTGATCGACTGGATTCAGGATCAATCCCATGGCTCGGACGAACGCTTCCCACTTTGATCGTTCAGCGGTGAACTGTTTGCGCCCGCGCGGCGTCAGGCGATAGTACCTGGCCCGCTTGCCTTTGTCTGACAGCTCCCACAAGGGAGCTATCCAGCCCTTCGCCTCCAGGCGATGAAGCGCCGGATACAGCGACCCGCTCTCGATTTGGAGTAGATCTTCCGAGGTCCGCTGGATGTGCCTGGCGATGGCGTGGCCGTGAGCGGGTCCGGCAAGCAGCGTGCGGAGAATGAGCAGGTCGAGCGTGCCTTGTAGCAGCTCAACCCGGGAAGGTGCATTGCCGCGCATTGTGTAGACATTCTACGTTCTTTTATACAGGGCGTCTACTCCCGGGCAGCTCGGAAGTGGAGCAGATCGCGTCCCGACAATTCCGCCTCTCAGGTCCGGTTTTCGGGAATGCGGTCCGGAACCGAGTTGCCCATATAGATCGCCTGGCGTGGAACATGACATCACCATCGACGGAGACGTCAGGATTGTGCTGGGAATCGAGACACGGCTTGTCAGGAACGGTGGCACACGATGGCGTGAAAAGCCTTCGGAATCAGCGGCGCAGCTGTCAACTACTCTGAAATCCTGCATCTGTTGCGCGACGTCATTCCTCGCGCAGAGCGGCGGCAGGCTCGATCTTCATGGCGCGCCGCGCCGGTAACCAGCAGGCGGCGGCGGCGACCGCAGTCAGCAACAGCGAGACGGCGGCGAACGTCGGTGGATCGGTGGCAGTAACGCCGAACAGGAGAGTCGAGCCGGCGCGGCCGAGCAACAGGGCTCCCGCGACCCCGAACGCCAGGCCAGTGACGCTCAGCGTCAGACCTTCACCGAGGACCATTCGGAAGATGTCCGTGGCCCGTGCACCTACGGCCGCGCGGATGCCGATCTCGCGTGTGCGCGTCGCGACGGAGTACTGAATGAGGCCATAGATCCCAATGGCCGCCATGAGGAGAGCGATGACGGCAAACCCGATCAGGAGAGAGGTCTGGAAGCGACGCTCGGCGAGGAACGCTGCGAGCCTATGCTCCAAAATCGTGACGCCGTACAGTGCGGCGTGTTTTTCCACCCGGTGCACGGCAGCTCGAACCATTCCGACGATCTGCAGCGGGTCATCCACAGACGTTCTTATGAGAAGTGTCACAAGCCGGGAAGGGTTCTGGGCCAGTGGCTCGAACATCTGCGGGATGGGCTCGTTCTCCAGGCCCTGGCGGCGCATATTGCCCGCGACTCCGACGATTCGAAACCAAATGCCGTCGGAACCGGCAGCGCCGATCTTGAACCGCCTGCCGACCGGATCGAGTCCTGGCCACAAACGGCGAGCCATCGCATCATTGATGATGGCTACGCGCGGAGAGTCAGGCCCGTCCTCGAACGAAAAGAACCGACCCCTCAGCAACGGCGTTCCGAGAGTTTTGAAGAATCCCGCGCTGACCTCTTCTCTTCGGAACCGCAGGCGGACGGAAGTGGCACCGGCGTCTCCTTCCGCGGTAAGGATCTGTTCCGGATTGCCGCCAAAAAACAGATTGCCGATAATCCCCGCACTCTGCGCGCCCGGAAGAGATTCAATCTGTTCGAGCAGGCGGTTGTAAAGGTCGGCGCGTTGCGCGTTTCCCATGGACGCGGGAGCAGCGATCTGCATGGAAAGGACCCGCTCAGGCCTGAATCCCAGGTCCACCCGCTCAACCGAGCGCCAGCTCCGGACCAGCAGACCGGCGCCAACCAGCAGAATGATGGCGAGCGCGAATTCCGCAACGACCAGAGCGCGGCGGAATCGATGGGCGGCGACTCCGCCTGAAACGCCCTGCCCACCTGAGCCGGAAGGCCGAAGGTTCTGGCGCAGCAATGTCACCGCCGGTGTCAATCCGACAAGGATGCCGGTGACGAATGAGATGGCCAGGGCGCAGCCGAGCACCCGCAGATCGACGCCGACCTCATTCAGACGAGGCAGTTCGGCAGGCCCGAGGATTCGGATGAGGCGGATGCCTGCCAGTGCCAGCAATGAGCCCAGGAGACACGATATTCCGGCGAGAGTCACACCTTCGGCGACCAGTTGCCGTGCGATCCGCAGGGCACTGGCTCCCAGAGCGGCTCGAACGGCAATTTCGCGCATTCGTGCCACACTGCGCGCCAGCGACAGGCTGGTGACGTTGGCAGCGGCGATGAGAAGCACACACAACACCGCGCCGGTGAGCATCCACAATGCGAGCCGCGGCCGCGTTCCGACCTCGTGCAGGCTCAACGGCACCACGCTGATTCCCTGGTAGCGTGAGGACGCAGGCAGCTGCTCATCGAGACGGCGCGCGATCGCGCTCATCTCTGCCTGCGCCTGGCCGAGAGTTACGTTCGGCCGCAGCCTCCCCACCACGAACCAGGTCGGCGGGCCACGCACACCGCGACGCGTCTGCCAGTCAGGAAACATCGTGTGCGGCTCCCACACATCCTCCGCAAGTCGCGAAAACCGGAATGAGGGAGGGAGAATTCCGATGATCCGCGACGGAAGTCCGTCCAGCTCGATGGAGGCACCGATGGCATCGAGCGATCCGGCGAAACGGGCCTGCCAGAAACGATGGCTGATCAGGGCCAGGCGTTGCCGCTGCTCGGCCTCCTCGGCCGAGAAGCTGCGCCCGTGCAGAGGCTGAACGCCGAGCAATGAAAAGAAGTTCGGCGAGATCCTTGCGGCACTGATCTGTTCCGCCCCGCCGGCGGGCGTCAGCGTAACGGAAACGGGATCAAACACCGCCATGTCGCTGAACGTCTGACTTTGACGCCGCCACTGTTCGACATTCCAGTAAGCCGATCTGCCTTCCCGAAGGTTCTGAGTCGGAATCTCGGTCCACAG
>DASSSG010000745.1:0-20418 GCA_035708545.1 Bryobacteraceae bacterium
GCCCTGGAACTTCTCTTCGGCGCCGACCGGAATCTGGACGGGTACGGGCCGGGCCTTGAGCCGCTCGACGATGGTGTCGATCGCGTGGAAGAAGTCGGCGCCAACGCGGTCCATCTTGTTGATGAAACAGATGCGGGGGACGCGGTATTTGTCCGCCTGGCGCCACACGGTTTCCGACTGGGGCTGCACGCCGGCAACAGCATCGAACACCGCTACGGCGCCGTCGAGCACTCGCAGGCTGCGCTCGACTTCAGCGGTGAAGTCGACGTGGCCGGGCGTGTCGATGATATTGATCTGAATGTCGCGCCACTCGCAGGTCGTCGCCGCCGAGGTGATCGTGATGCCGCGCTCCTGCTCCTGCTCCATCCAGTCCATGACCGCAGTGCCTTCGTGCACCTCGCCGATCTTGTACGTGCGGCCGGTGTAATAAAGGATGCGTTCGGTGGTGGTCGTCTTACCGGCATCGATATGCGCCATGATGCCGATATTGCGCATCTTCTCCAGTGGAACAGTGCGTGGCATTGCAGACCGCGGCTACCAGCGGTAATGCGCGAAGGCTTTATTGGCCTCCGCCATCCGATGGACGTCGTCCTTCTTCTTGATGGCGCCACCGCGCGAGTTGGCGGCATCGTTCAGTTCATTAGCCAGCTTTTCGCTCATGCCCTTTTCGGGGCGGCTGCGGGCGTTGGTCAGAATCCAGCGAATCGCGAGAGCCGTGCGACGATTCTGGGGAACCTCGACCGGAACCTGATAGTTCGCGCCACCGACGCGGCGGGTCTTGACTTCGAGCAGCGGCTTGGCGTTCTCGACGGCCTTCTTGAAGGTCTTCAGCGGATCGTCGCCCGTGCGCTCGCGAAGTACGTCCATCGCGCTGTAGAAGATCTTCTGGGCAACGGTCTTCTTGCCGTCCCACATCATGGAGTTGACAAACTTTTCGGCAAGCGTGGAATTGTAGACCGGGTCGGCGGCGATCTCTCTGGGCTCGGCTCTGCGTCTGCGTGACATGTTGCTGCTGCTCCTTAACCCTTCGGCCGCTTCGCGCCGTACTTGGAACGACCCTGCTTGCGGTTGCTGACACCCGCGGTATCGAGCGTCCCGCGGATCACGTGATAGCGCACGCCCGGCAGGTCCTTGACACGGCCTCCGCGGATCAGCACTATCGAGTGCTCCTGGAGATTGTGGCCGACACCGGGGATATAGGTCGTGACCTCGATACCGTTCGTGAGCCGGACACGGGCGACCTTGCGGAGCGCCGAGTTGGGCTTCTTGGGGGTCGTCGTGTACACGCGGGTGCACACACCGCGACGCTGCGGGCACGACTGCAGCGCCGGGCTGGCAGTCTTGTACCGGGGATCGGTGCGGCCTTTACGCACGAGTTGATTGAACGTCGGCACTAAATTCCTCTCTCGTCGAATCACGCCCATGCGGCCGCGCGACACGCGCGCACCACAGAGCCACTATCACCAGAAGTTGCCAGTCTCGGAAGCGATATAAGGTTCATCGCCCCCACCGAAAAGAGCCGCCTCAACAACCGCGGCCTGCTATGACTCGCCGCACGAGAGAAGATCGTGTCGGCGCCAGGTGCGAGGATTCAGGACTTCGGACAAGCCCATGCTCCGAGACGGTGTTGAACCGCTCGAGCCTCGGGGCCGGCCCCCGGCCGGGTTCCCATTACCAGCCGCTCTTTTTCAAGCGGGCCAGCCGCCGGAACTCATCCGGCGAACTGAGAAGGGTAGCGCAGGAGCAGAAGATCAGCTCGCGAAACCTTTTCAGTGTACGAAGGTGCGCGAACCGATGTCAACCGGACACACCGTATGCGCACGACGTCACCTCAAGTGCTTACAGTGAGGATAACACAGGCCGTTGCGGAGATCGCGTGACGCCACGGGACGTCCCGCGGGGTCCTTCGAATCGATCCATGGTTGCGCCCTGCGCCGACATGGCAGCGAGCGGTTACCGGCGCGCAATGCCCGTACGGGTGCGGCTTTTATTCGCCGCGTTTCTGGATCGTCTCGGGTGATCTATTCGGCGATCTCTGAAGGTAAGACGATCCCGATCCCGAACGCAAATCCGTTCACGAATCCGATTTGCGGTTACGCCGTGAGCTGGTCCGAGCCGAGATACACGCCGTCGAGGGGCAGGCCGCAGCCGAGCGATTCGAGGTGGGCGACTGCTGCGGCGTCGGTGCAACATGTGATCTCCCACCTGTGCAGCCCGGGCCGCGGTGCCGCCCGACTCTGACCTCATCGGATTCGACCAGGGGTACTCGCGCAGGAGCTCGAGAGTTCGTCAGAGGCAGCTCTCTGACCGCAGTGCGGCGTGGAAGGTGAAAGTGCCTCGACGAGACTGGGATTGATGATCGTGTCGCGCTATGTCAGCAAGCGCAGAACTCTTCGGTGGTGACGTGGGTGATGGGCTGTGCCGCCACGGCTCCATCATGGCGGGTTATCGCCGTTAGCCAGTGTTGCCGATGGAGGCATGTACTGGCGCCGCATCTTCGCGCGTCCTCACTTCTGAACGGGCCGCGCGATGTTCACGCTTCCGGCTGCGGAGGGTTACTGGCTGACGCGCTGGGTGTTCCAGCGCGCGCTCGGCGTCATCTACTTCGTAGCTTTTCTGAACGCTCTAAACCAGTTCAGGCCTCTGCTCGGCGAGCGCGGTCTGCTTCCGGTCAGCGCGTGGGTGAAAGCGGTGCCCTTTCGCCAGTCGCCGAGCCTGTTTTACTTCGCGCCGAAAGACTGGGCGTTCACGGCGGCGGCGTGGCTCGGACTCGTGCTCTCGTGCTGCGTAGTTTGCGGCCTTGCGGACCGCTTCTCGAGCTGGTTGAATGCCGCGGTCTGGGCGATCCTGTGGCTGCTGTACCTCTCCTTCGTGAATTTCGGGCAGACGTTTTATGCGTTCGGGTGGGAATCGATCCTGCTCGAAGCGGGGTTCTATTCGATGTTGCTCGGCAGCCGCCATGTGGTCCCGCAGTGGGTGGCGATGCTGCTCCTGCGCTGGCTCTGTTTCCGGCTGATGTTCGGAGCGGGACTGATCAAGCTACGCGGTGATCCCTGCTGGCGCGACATGAGCTGCCTCGACTACCACTACGAAACGCAACCCATGCCGAACCCGCTGAGCTGGTTTCTCCACTGGGGCCCGGTGTGGACGCACCAGGCCGGCGTCTGGTTCAATCATTTCGCCGAGCTGGTCGCTCCCTTCGGGTACTTCCTGCCGCAGCCGATCGCCTCGATTACGGGAATCGTCACCGTCGTATTCCAGGGGACGATCTTTGCGAGTGGAAATCTTTCGTGGCTCAATGCGCTGACCATCGTGCTCGCGATTCCCATGCTCGACGACCGGAGCCTCGGCTGGCTATTGCCCCTGCGTGCGCCGGAATTACATGCACCGGGCCTGCCGCACACCATTGCTCTGGGCGCGGTGAGCGTGCTCGTGCTCTGGCTAAGCATCGACCCGATTCGCAATATGCTCTCGCCACGGCAGATCATGAACACGACCTTCAATCCGTTCCACCTCGTCGGAACATACGGCGCGTTCGGCAGTATCACGAAGACGCGTTACGAAGTGGTTGTGGAAGGCACGGAGGAGGCGGTCCTCACGCCATCGACGAAGTGGCGTGCGTACGAGTTCCGAGGCAAACCAACCGACATCGGCCGGCTGCCTCCGCAGGTTGCGCCCTGTCATCTGCGACTGGATTGGCTGATGTGGTTCGCGGCCATGACCGACTACTACGATCACCCCTGGTTTGTCCATTTCATCGCGAAGCTGCTCGCGAACGACAAGCCGACACTGAGTCTGCTGCGCTCGAATCCGTTTCCCGCGCAGCCGCCGCGGTACGTCCGCGCACAACTGTACGAGTATCACTTCACTAATCCCCAGGAGCGGCGGCGGACGGGCCAGTGGTGGAACCGCGAGTTCAGCCGGCCGTACTTTCCAGCCGTGTCCTTACAAACACCGGAGTTCCGCCGGCTCGTCGAACGCATGGGCTGGTCGCCGTGAAATCCGCATACGTAATTGGCTCGGGACCGAACGGCCTCACGGCGGCGATCGTGCTGGCACGGGCCGGCGTTCCGGTTACGGTCCTCGAGGCGGAGCCGAAAATCGGGGGCGGCACACGATCCGCCGAGCTGACGCTGCCTGGCTTCTCGCACGACCTCTGTTCGGCAGTCCATCCCATGGCGATCAGCTCGCCGGTTTTCCGCTCCATGCCGCTCGCCGAATACGGACTCGAGTGGATCGAACCTCCTGCCCAGCTGGCGCACCCGCTGGACGACGGCTCGGCCGTGATCATCGAGCGGTCGCTCAATGATACGGTGCAACGGCTGGGCCCCGACGGGCGGGCGTGGCGGCGAGCATTCGCGCCACTCGTTGCGAACTGGGACGGTCTGCTGGACGAGATACTCGGACCGGTGCGATTTCCCCGCCGCCCGTTTGTATACGGAGGCTTCGGCCTCCGAACCGCGTGGCCGGCGAGCATGGCCGCCCGGATACTGTTTCGAACGGAAGGGGCTCGGGCGGTATTTGCCGGAGTCGCAGCGCACGCGATCATGCCATTTGAGCAGCTTCTGTCGAGCTCGGTAGGTTGGGTGCTAACGGCTGCTGCGCACGCGGTCGGGTGGCCGATTCCGCGCGGCGGCTCACAACGCATCGCGAACGCGCTCGTCGGCTATCTCGAGTCACTCGGCGGCGCGGTGGTTCCGAACACACGCGTGCAGTCACTCAAAGAACTGGGAGACGCCGATATCGTGCTTTGCGACGTGACGCCGCGGCAGTTGCTCCGGATCGCAGGCGATCGGCTGCCGGCGAGCTACCGCCGCGCCTTCGAGTCTTACTCCCACGGGCCAGGCGTGTTCAAACTGGACTGGGCTCTGAGCGGACCGATCCCGTGGCGAGCCCGCGAGTGTGCACGCGCGGCTACCGTTCATCTTGGCGGCACTCTGGACGAGATTGCAGCCGCTGAACGCGCTGCGTGGGAAGGGACGGCGGCGGACCGTCCTTTCGTCATACTCGCGCAGGCCACGTTGTTCGATCCGACGCGAGCACCCGCGGGCAACCACACGGCGTGGGCCTACTGTCACGTGCCGAACGGCTCAACGACGGATATGACGGGCCGCATCGAAGCACAGATTGAACGGTTCGCGCCCGGGTTCCGCGCGTGCGTCCTTGCGCGCAGCCTCATGGGGCCCGCTGAACTGGAGTCGCACAATGAAAACCTGCGGGGTGGCGATATCAATGGTGGCGCGCAGACGCTCGCAAACTTCTTCTTCCGTCCGACGCGGCACTGGTATCGCACGGGTGTGCGCGGGCTGTACCTGTGCTCCTCTTCGACTCCACCCGGCGGCGGGGTGCACGGGATGTGCGGGTACCACGCGGCGCGCCGGGCGCTGGAGGACCGCGCGGCGGTTTAATTTTAATTCGAGCGGTAGTTCGTAAACTGCATGTCGATGCCGAAGTCGCGGTTTCGCAGGACCGCGATCACTTCCTGCAACGTGTCGCGGTCCCTGCCGCTGACGCGCACCAGATCGCCGTTGATCGAGGCCTGGACTTTCTTCTTGCTGTCCTTGATCGTTTTGACGATCTCCCGCGCCTTCTCGATCGGGATCCCCTGCTGGAGCGTGACCTCCTGGCGCACGGTCGATCCGGCGGCCGGCTGCACGGCACCGTATGTCAGGCCCTTCAGCGGCACATGGCGCTTCACCAGCTTCGATTCGAGGATCTCAGTGACCGCTTTCAGCTTGAACTCGTCCTGGCTCGCGAGGGTCAGCCTGTGTTCCTTCTCATTGAGCTCGATCGAGGAATGAGAATTCTTCAGGTCGTACCGTGTCTGAATCTCCTTCAGCGCCTGCTGGATGGCGTTGTTTACTTCGGCGAGGTCGATCTTCGAAACGATATCGAACGTGTTTTCGGGCATGTGGAGCGGGGTTCAGCTGGTCTTCTGCTTCAGCGCAACCAGCACGCGCTCCGTGATCTTGTCGATCATCCCGGGCAGCGCGGAATCAAGCGCGAGGGTTACGGCGGCGCGCACGCGTTCAGCGTCAATCTCGGCAGGGATGCCGGATGTCGGATCGGTCACTACACGGACCGGCACGATGCCGGGAGCGCCTGGGGGCGCATCCTGTGCAGATGACGGCTGCATCGCGGCGGGCCGCGCCACACCGGGCCGGGACGCGCTGATCGGCATCGCGGCTGAAGGCCTGGGGATCGGCCGCACAGGGGCCGTTCGGGCCGGCACGCCCGGCGGTGAACTGACGCGAATGGTATCGGTGCGCACGCGTGGCGCGCCCGCGAGTTTCCCGACCATCTCCGTCAGCACCGTGGACTCGAAGGGCTTCTTCAGCACGCCGTCGGACCGAACGGCCGCGGCCCGGCGCTCATCGAAGGCTTCGAGCAGGCCTGCTGTGAGAATCACGCAAACGTGCGAGTACCGCGGATCCTGTTTGATCTCCTGGCAGATGTCGTAGCCGGAGCGGCCGGGGAGTGAGGCGTCCGCGAGCACCACATCGGGATCGGCATCGGCAAGGCGCATCAGAGCTGTCTCGCCGTCGGTGACCGTGATCACTTCGTAGCCGACCTCGCGCAGGATACGCTCGCCCATGCGCTGGGCGTGCGGGCTGTCATCGGCGAGGAGCACGCGTCGCGGCGCCGCGGGCTGTGGCGCCTGTTCGCGGACGGGTTCGGCGTGCACCGGCGGCTGCGCTTCAGCAGCGGACGGCGCCGGCGGCGCGGAGGCCGGCGGCTGCGCCGGTGGCGGCTGGCCGGCCGCCTTCTCCCTGCCCTTATCCCCGCCGCCGAAGATACGGATCATTTCCCGTTCTTCTTTTTATCCTGCTTCTTGTCCTTCTTGCCCTTCGTCGACTGCGGCTGATTCGCAGTTGCTGCCGGCCTGTTTCCGCCAGGCGCATCCACCGCAGCGGCCGCCGCTGCCGCTGCCTGAGGCGCGTTCGCAGCGCTCTCGCCGCGATCGCCGTCACCGGCCGCCTCGCGCCGCCGCGCATCGGGCTGAGTGTCCAGGGCCGAGTTGTCACCCACGGGCTGCGCGGTGACGTCGCCCGTAAACCCTCCGGCGGCAGCGGGCGTGGGCACGGACAACGGCACCGTCGGCCGCAGGCTCGTCATGGCGGGCGTGCCGGACCTGGCGGCCGCGCGGGTATCCGGGCTCTTCCGGAATATGCCCCAGAAATGGCCCATCGGGCCCATGCCATCGCGGTTCTCAATCTCGTACTTCATGCGCGCGTATGCAACGGGGTCCGCCTCGGGCACTGCAATTTCGAGCGCTTTCAGTTTCTTCTTCGCGTCCTCGACATACGAGCTCAGCGGGTAATCGCGCACGATGCGGGCATACGCGTCGCCGGCCTTCTGGCGGAAACGTGGCGGCAACTTCTCATAGGCGTTGCCGAGCATCCAGTTGGCCTCGTCGGCTTTGCTGAACAGCGGGTAGTGATCTACGAGCGCCTGCAGCCGGTTGGCCGCCGCCGGATGGCTGCCCTTGTTGGCGTAGAATGCGCCACGGCGGAACTCGCCCTCGGCGATCACTTCCTGAATGTTGCGCAAGGTTTGCGCGACGCGCGGCGCAAACTTGCTGTTGGGGAACTGAACCAGCAGATTACGGCACTCGTCCTCGGCGCGAACGGCATGGAGCATGTCGCGGTCTGCCTTCTCCATCTGCTTGTAATGGATCATGCAGACCTTCTCCTGCGCCTCGGCCGCTTCCTCGAGCGTCGGGTAGAACAGGATGAAGTCCTTGTACTCGGCCTCGGCCTGCGCGAGGCCGTGCGAGCCGCCCTCCCGATACCAGCTGTCGGCGTATGCCAGCTTGGCTTTGGCGAGATACTCGCTGGTGTCGTAGGTGTTCATCAGGTTCTGCAGAACCAGCCGCGCGACCTCGTACCGGCCCTTCTCGAGATCGGCGATCGCTTTGTCGTACAGAACCTTGTCGGGCTGCTCGGTGTCCTTGGTTATGGGGTTCTCATACGCCCTTCGACGGAACCCACAGGAGCTGGCGAGGACACAGGCGAGCGCCAGCGCAGAGATACGGACAGTCCAGTTGTTCAGAAGCAACATCAGGGGTACCTATCTATTGCACCACAGAACCCGGGTCCGCCGCGACCTGAGCGCGGCTCAGACCAGTACGTTTTTCGCCTCGCGCGCAATCTGTTGCATACGCGTCACAGCTGATGCCGGATCGCCACTCAGAAAGATACCGGACCCGGCCACCACCCAGTCGCAACCCGCTCGAACGATGTCGCCGAGGTTTTCGGTAGAAACGCCTCCGTCGATCTCGATGGCGTACTGCAATCCGCGTTCCTGACGGCGCTGGTCGAGCGCGCGAATCTTATTCAGCGCGTTCGGGATGAAGCGCTGGGCTTCGAACCCCGGGTTGACGCTCATGACGAGGACGTAGTCGACAATGTCCAGCACCTCATCGAGCAGGCTCACCGGCGTGGCTGGATTGATCACCACCCCGGCCCGAGCCCCCTCGGCCTGGATCATGCGGATGGTCCGATCCAGATGGGGGCAGACTTCCTGATGGACGAGCACCTGGTCGGCACCCGCCTCAATGAACACCGGCGCGTACGTGTCCGGGTCCGTGATCATGAGGTGTACGTCCAGTGTCAGCTTCGTCCGCCGCCGCACGGATTTGACCACCGGAGGCCCGATGGTCAGGTTCGGAACGAAGTGGCCGTCCATCACGTCCAGATGCAGCAACCGCGCGCCGGCTCGTTCGACGGACTCGATCTCCTCCCCCAGACGGGCGAAATCCGCCGAGAGAATTGACGGAACGATTTCAACCATTTACCGAGTCGATGTTATCACGGCGGCGTAAAAGCCATCTCCGGGGTCCGTACCGGGAAAGCGGCGCATCTCTGATTCGAGCCGAAACCGGCCCTCGGCCTTCTTGAGGACGCGCGCCACCACGTCCTCGTTCTCCCTAGTTTCGAGCGAGCAGGTCGAATAGACAAGCCGGCCCTCGGGGGCCAGCAGATCCAGAGCGTTCCTGAGAATCTGCGTTTGCCGGCCGTGCAGGTCGCGGATGTCGGCGGGGGTGAGCTGCCAGCGGATTTCAGGGTTCCGCGACAGCGTCCCCGTGCCCGAGCAGGGGGCATCCACAAGGATACGGTCGAAGGTGGTGCGAAATGGCGGTGCGATCGTCGCGTCGAGGGCTACGCGGGCGCAGCCGTTCGGCACATTCCGCAGCCGGAAGAGGTGCAGATCGCAGGCGACTGCTTTCACGCCGGATTCGAGCGCCTGCGCGGTCTTGTTGCCGGGCGCGGCGCAGAGATCGAGGAATGTCTGGCCAAGCTCGAGGCCGAGCAGCGGCACGACGGCCTGCGAGCTGACGTCCTGAATGCGATGGCCGCGCGCGTCGCCGCTGACGACGCGGAAGGCACCCGGCACGTCTGCGGGTTCGAGTTCGAGCAGCGCGTCTACGGGCGGATTGCGGACGTACGTCGCCGCGGGCCGCAGAAAGGCGCGGGCTATCCGCTCGGCCTGCTCCGGTCCGAATTGCCGATCCCACCTGTCGAGCAGCCACTCGGGCATCGAGAGCGCGGTCGCACGGTCCGGCCACTCGACGGGTTCGCGACCCACTTTTCGCAGAACAGCGTTTACGAGACCCGAGGCGGCGCGCGTTGCCTCGCGCTTTGCCAATTCCACGCTTTCCCCCACCGCCGCGTGCGGGGGGATGCGGTCCATGTAGCGGAGCTGGTAGATGCCAATACGGAGCGCCACGAGGACCGGCGCGTCGAGCGACGCGGGATCGCGCCCGGAGTAATGCCGGATCAGATAATCGAGCTGCACGCGATGGCGGAGCGAGCCGTAAACGATTTCCGAGGCGAGCCCGGCATCGCGCGAGTCGAGATCGGCCGCGTGTACGAGGAGCAGGTCCGAAGCCCACCCGCCCGCCTCGACGCGTGTAAGTACATGGAATGCGGTGCTGCGGGCGCGTGAGATCACTTTGCGTATATCAGCTGAGGCCTTCTTTAGAAAACAAATTTCGCAGTCAGCTGGATGCGGCGCGGGTAGTTCGCCTGCGTGCTGGCGTTGATCTGGCCGAACTGCGCGTTGCGCGGGTCGGTGTTCGGAGCAGGGAAGCGCACATGGTTCAGCGCGTTCAGAAACTCCGCTTTGAACTGAAGGTTGTACGGCCGCTCGCCGAACCTGGTGTTCTTGATGAGAGACGCATCCCAGTTGTTCACGCCGTCCACTCGAATGAAGCTGTAGCGCAGGGGGAAATAGCGGATGTTGCTCTGAAGCTGGTCCTGCAGGAAGCCGGCTTTGGTGTTGAACCACATCTCGCGGGACGGATGATCGAGCTTGATATCGTTGACGTTGCCGATAAAGGCGATGTTGCCGAAGCCAAGCGGCGTGCCCGTCTGGTAGCTGTATATTGCGGTCAGGGTCCAGCCGCCGATGAGGAGGTTGGCGACCGGATGCACCGAGGACGCGAATGCACGGCCTTTGCCGAAGGGGAGATCGCAGATGCCGCTCGCGACGAGGCGGTGCGGCACGTCGAAATCGGAGATGGTTTCAACGGGCATCGGGTCGGCCGCATTCAGGTAGGCAGTGGCTTCCATGAACTTCGACCAGGTGTAGTTCCCCTGGAAGGTAAATCCCTTCGAGAGCCGCTTCTCGACCTGCGCCTGCAACGAGTGATACCAGGAGTAGCCCTGATTGGTTGTTGTCGTGAGATCGCCCCAGTGGGGGAACGGACGCAGCAACTGGCTGCGCGAGCGGTTAGCCGCAGTGTTCACATTCGGCGCCGACACGGGGACCAGGCCGCGAAACGGGTTCGCAAGGTTGCCGCCGAGATAAGTGTTGCGGGCGACCATCTCCGGCGTGCGGATCATGTCTCCGCTCAGATACTGCTTCGGAATCGCATTGAGATTTCGGTTGGTCTCGAGGCGCGTGCCGCGGTTTCCGACGTAACTGATCTCCGTCAGGAAACTACCCGGCAGTTCGCGCTGAATGCCGAACTGCCAGCGCTGCATGTAGGGCATCTTCGGATGATCGTTGAAGAACGTAAGGTCGCCGAGGATGCCGGTCTCGGCGCCGAGCGATGCGCCGTAGATCGGGAACAACTGAGCGCCGGGGAGCGGGTTCGACAGCGTTGTCGAAGGCGAGAGATAGCTGTTGACCGTGAACTGGAAATCGGTGGTACGGCTGAAGCCGTTCTGAATGACATCGCCACGGCGCTGGCCAAGGAAGCCGTAGAACACCCCGTAGCCGCCGCGCAGTACCGTCTTCGGGGTGGCCTGGAATGCGAAACCAAACCGCGGCATCAGGTTGCGCTTCGGCGTTTCATACAGTCCGCGAGGGTTGCCGTTGACGCCCGCGAACGTCGGTCCGCCGCGCAAGTTGAAGTCCGCGACCGGCCGCTCGGGCAACGCGACCGCCGCATAGGCCGCGCGCGCCTGCGCTTCCCAGGGGAACGTGGCGTTCGGATCGAAGCCGCGAAGGCTGCGGTCGAACCGCTCCTCGAGCGGTGTCTCGAATTCCCAGCGGAGGCCGAGGTTGAGACTGAGCCTGCGAGTTGCCTTCCAGTCATCCTGAAAGAAAAAACCCCACGATGTGGACTGTTCCGCGTACGAGGCGGGCCGCGCGATGCCGCCCCCATTCGACGGCAGCCCGAGCAGCAGAGCGGCCACTGTCTGGCCCTGGTTGTTCGGCGCGCCAGGGGACGTGTAGTATGGTCCGCGCGTCCAGCTCGTATCGAAGCTGAACTGCGCGGTCACGTTGTTGCCGAACTCGCGGCGGGTTTCGCGGTAGGAACGAAACTCGGTCCCCATCCTCATGAAGTGCGCGCCCTGGGATTTCGAGAGGATCGCATTGACGTTATGGGTGTCGTTCGGCCGCCACTCACCGCCGCCCGAAGTGCCCTGATATCCGGGCAGGTCGACGCGCGGGAACTTCCGAACGTCATCAGAGGTGAGCGCGTTCAGATACGAGGGCAGCCCGAGGGTCGTGAGGTCAAAACCGAGCGACTTATACGCGCCGCTGTCGCCCCGAATGAAGCGGTTATACCCATAGCGAAGATTCACGACCATCATTGGTGTGAGCGTATGGACGTCGTCGATCACAGCCGCGCGGGAAACGAACTGGAAGAGGTTTCCCGTGGCTACGTTGTTGAAGTAATCGTTATAAGTGCTCTCGCGGTCGTACCAGTTGAGGCGCACGAACATGCGGTTTGCACTGCCGATGAACTGGTCCCCGCGAATCGTGTGCGAGAGGTAATCGGCGTGTTCAGTGAGTTCCGGCCGCAGGTAATTGTTCTGCGTGCCGGGCTGAAGCGGATCCGGGAAGTAGCCCAGAATGGCTTTCGCGACAGGATTGATCAGGTTCGACGGAATGATGTTGCCCGGGAACGGATCGCGCTCGATTACGCGACTGCCACTGACAACGACTTCGCGCGCATTAAACGGATTGTAGATCTGGTACTGCGGCCCTAGCGCGAGCAGTTCGGAGAAGTCGCCCTGCTTCATCCTGGCGGTGGGAACCGTCGGTGTGCCGTTGTTTCGCGGCCGATCTTCCCTGATGCCTTCCAGGCCATAAAGGAAGAAGGTCTTGTTGCGCCCGTTGTACAGCTTCGGGATGACGACCGGACCGCTTACCGAACCGCCGTAGCGATTGTAGGTGAAATCTGCGCGCGGTACGCCGTTCAGGTTCGCGAAGAAATCATTCGCAAACAATGAGGGCACCATCTTGTTGTAGTAAGCAGTGCCGTGCAGGGTGTTCGTTCCCGATTTGATCGAGATATTCGTCACGCCGCCTTCGGTCTGGCCGAAGCTGGCATCGAAGGTCGCAGTCTGGACCTTGAACTCCTGAATGATGTCAGCCGGGGGCACATAGGACGCGATGACTTCGCCCGCGTTGGCGGTGGCGGTGGCGACGGAGCCGTCGAGCGTGACGTCGCTGCGATTGGCCCGGGTTCCGTCCATCGAGTAGCCCACGATGTGGGTCGGCTCGAACGGCCGATCCAGACGCTGATCGCGGTTGAACGACACACCCGACGCGAGACCGATGAGGAACATCGGATTGCCGTGCGGCACCGGCAGGTCCGCCACGCGCCGCGAATCGATGACCGTACCCATCGATGCAGTTGTCGTGTTCAGCAACGGAGTCTCGCCGATGACCGTGACGCTCTGTTCGGCGGCGCCAATCTCCATCGCAATCGGAAGCTCGATGCGGTCGTTTACGCGAACCTCTATGTCGTCCCGCACATACTTCCTGAATCCGGCCGACTCAGCCTCGATCGAGTAATGGCCAGGAATCAGATACGTGGCCTGATAGAAGCCGACTTCGTTGGCATTGGTGACCTGCTTCGTTCCCATGGTCTTGTTCGTGACGGTGACGGTGGCGCCAGGAACGGCGGCCCCCGACGGGTCGGTGATCTTGCCGACGATCGTTCCGCGCGCTTCCTGCGTGGAGGAGGGCTGCGAGAAGATCAGGAGGCAGGCGGGCAGGACCACCAGCGCGGTAAGCGCCGACCGAGTTGTCATACAATTCTCCCTCTGAAGCCTGAAGATCCGGACGACCCCGGAACTGTTCTATATCCCGAGTTTACCGTATAAGTACGACGTGGGACGCCCACCCTGCATGGCCGTGAGCCTGTTGCGGGTATTCTGTCGCGTTCCACTTCAGGCCGCCGCGAGCGGCCCCTGGAGGGTGCATGAAAAGACTTGCGCTTTCGCTCCTGCTGGCTGCTGGACTGACACTGGCACAGCACAACCACCACGCGACCGAGAACACGAAGCCGGCAGAGTTGCTGGAGGGCCTCGGTTCTCACACGCATCCCATCGCGACAAAATCCGAGCTCGCACAGAAGTTCTTCGATCAGGGACTCGCGCTGATTTACGGATTCAACCATGATGAAGCCGCACGGCTGTTCGCGCGCGCTGCCGAGCTGGATCCGAAGTCGCCGATGCCGCACTGGGGCATCGCGCTTGCCCTCGGCCCGAACTACAATATGCCGCCGATGCCGGACCGTGAAGAAAAGGCGTGGAGAGCGATCGATCGCGCTGTGGCGCTGGCGAAGAACGCGCCTGAAAACGAGCAGGCCTATATCAACGCTCTGATCACACGCTACTCGAAAGACCCGGGCGAAGATCGGAAGAGGCTCGCGGTTGCATACAGAGATGCAATGAAGCAGGTCGCGACGCGCTATCCCGACGACCTCGACGCGGTGACGCTCTACGCGGAATCGATCATGAATCTGCGCCCCTGGCAGCTCTGGAGCAAGGACGGCGTTCCCGCCGAAGGCACACTGGAGGTGCTCGAGCTGCTCGAAGGCGTGCTGCGGCGCAACCCGAACCACCCGGGCGCGAATCACTACTACATTCACGCGGTGGAGGCTTCGAAGAACCCGGAACGTGCTTTGCCGAGCGCGAATCGGCTGGGCGATCTCATGCCGGGCGCCGGCCACATGGTTCACATGCCTTCGCACATATACATCCGCACGGGCGACCACGACCAGTCGGCGGCCGTGAATGTAACCGCGGCGGAAGTCGACCGGAAGTACATCGAGCGTTCCGGCGCGAAGGGCGTGTACCCGCTGATGTACTACTCACATAATCTGCACTTTGTCTCCTACGCCCGCATGATGCAGGGCAGGTACGAGGACGCCATCGATTACTCCCGGCGGTTGCGCAGGAATGTGCACGGGGCGATCACCGACATGCCGATGCTCGCGCCGTTTGGCGCGTTCGAGTGGCTCGTCATGACGCGCTTCGGCAAGTGGAAGGAGATGCTCACCGAACCGGAGCCCACGGAGAAGGTTCCCTCTTTGCAGGCCTATTACCGCTACGCGCGCGGTCTGGCGTTCGCGGGACTCGGCCAGGTTCCAAATGCGCAGGCCGAACGCGAGCGCTTCGAGGCCATCTGCGGGCGCATTCCCGAGAATGAGAAGCTCATGATCAATCCGGTTCGCAGCGTGCTGGCGGTCGGCAGGGAGGACCTGGACGCGCGGATCGCACGAGCGAAAAACGACCCGCGCGCCGAGATCACACATCTCGAGAAAGCAGTGGAGTTCCAGGACAAGCTCGGCTACATGGAGCCCCCCGAGTGGCACTACTCGATGCGCGAGGCGCTCGGAGGGGCGCTGCTGCGGCACGGTAAAGCGGCGGAAGCCGAGGCGGTGTTCCGGAAGGATCTCGAGATCAATCCGCGGAACGGGCGCTCGCTTTACGGACTCCTCGAGGCCTTGAAGTCACAAGGCAAAACTGTAGGCGCCGAGTGGGTGAAGCGAGAGTTCGTGGATGCCTGGCGCCACGCGCAGACGTCGCTTGCGATTGCGGCGCTGTAATCCAGGGGTATGGTCCCCTCTGGCCGCGGCTGCCCGGCGGGCGCGTAAGCCGAGCGTGCGCAGCCGCGGCCCGGATCGCGAGCGGATCGACAGCTCTGCTCCAAACGTGGCGTTAGAGAAGGCCAAATCGTACGAGCGCGATCCAGCCACGTCAACCCGTGCCGGACTTCTTACGTTCTTACTCACAGAGGTAAGAAGCCACGATGCATAAGAAAGCCATTCCCGTACTCGCCACGCTGGCTGCCGCCACTTGTCTCGTCGCGCAGACCGGCCCGGCGCCGGAGGCGCGCACTCCACCGACGCCCGAGGAAATTGCTGCCCGCCGCGTGCAGCATCTGACCAGGCTGCTCGATCTGACGACAGCGCAGCAGGAATCCGCCGCAACGATCTTCACCGAGGAGGCGAGAGCGATGTTGGCTGCGCGGCCCGCGGTGAGAACCGCCCATCAGGCGATGCGAGATGCAGTGAGGAATACGGGTCTCGACAGCGATATCGAGCGCGCCGCAGCTCAAATCGGCAATGCGCACACGCAGATCGCGACGATCGAGGGCAAGGCACAGGCGAGGTTCCGCGCGCTGCTGACCGCGGAACAGAAAGCAAAGCTCGACTCCGCTCGCAGCCGCGGGATGCACGGTCCGGGCCCGATGCGCGGCCGCGGTCCGATGTCGCGGCGGTTCGGGCGGTAACGAGATAGCTGGTCGCGGCCGCGCGGCATCCGGGCTCCGATGCTTCGGCCATGTTGCTCCGGCTCGCGACCTCCCGCCCTGCGCGCGAGGGTTGCGGTTCAGTTTGGATTGAACGCGCGGAAGAGCTTCTTCAATCCACTCACCGCCCGATCCACTTCCTTCTCGCTGAGGATGTAAGCCGGCAGGAAGCGCAGGACTGTATCGTGCGTGCAGTTAAACAGCAGTCCCGCTTTGATGCCATCGAGCACGAGCTGCCTGCAGGGATGCGTGAGTTCCATTCCGATCATCAATCCAGCTCCGCGGACCTCTTTAACGAATGAGTGCCTGCGCGCGAGCTCGATGAGGCGGGCGCGGAAGTAGTTCCCGACATTCACGATCGACGGCAGGAGTTCCTCAAGGATGTCGAAGAATTCGAGCGCGACGCGGCATGCCAGCGCATTGCCCCCGAACGTGGAACCGTGCATACCAGGGCCGATCGTCGCCGCGGCTTTCTCGTTAGCAATGATCGCCCCGATCGGCAGGCCGCAGCCGAGAGGTTTTGCCACGACGGTGATGTCGGGCAATACCGTGGGTTCCGCGAGCTGGTAGGAGAAGTAAGTTCCCGGGCGGCCGACGCCCGACTGAATCTCGTCGAAGACGAGCAGCGCGTCGTGGCGGTCGCAGAGTTCGCGCGCACGGCGCAGGTAAGCGGGCGTTATCGCGTAGATGCCGCCTTCGCCCTGGATGCATTCGAGAACGACACCGGCGGTGCGCGGGGTAACGGCCTGCTCGAGTGCGCCGACGTCGTTCAGCGGCACGAACCGCACGCCGGGCAGCAACGGCTCGAAATCTTTACGATACTTGTGCTGGCCCGTGATCGCGAGCGCGCCCGTAGATCGGCCATGGAATGAGTTCTCGAGCGAGATAATCTCGATCTTCTCCGGCCCAAGCCTGGAGCCGTGCGCGCGGATCATCTTGATCGCGCCTTCCATCGACTCGGTTCCGGAGTTCGTAAAGAAACTGCGCGCGAGACCGCTCTTTTCGGCCAGCTTCTTCGCGAGCGGACCCTGATAGTCGTGGTAGTAGAGGTTGGACGTGTGGACGATGCGCGCCGCCTGTTCGCGGATCACTTTGGTGATGCGCGGATGCGCGTGGCCGAGCGCGTTGACGCCGATACCCGCAATCAGATCGAGGTATTTGTTGCCCGCGTCATCCCATACATAGCAGCCCCTGCCACGGGTAAGAAGCAGCGGGTAGCGGGCATAGTTCTGGAGCAGATACTGTTTCTCGAGCTCGACCGGGCCGGCATCCGCGGATACTTCAGCCGCTGCCGTGGTGAGGGCGCTCATCTCCTCATGATACAAACGACCGCATGGAGCGCATCTTCCTGGATTTCAGCGCGAAGAAACTGCGCCAGCTCGAATCGAGAATACAAACGTGCCTGGAGCGGCTCAGTGACGAGCAGATCTGGATGCGCGAAGCCGAGACGCAAAACGCCGCGGGTAATCTCGTGCTGCATCTCTGCGGAAACGTCCGGCAGTGGATTCTGTCGGCTATCGGCGGACAAGCGGATACGCGTACCCGCGATGCGGAGTTCGCTGCTCGCGGCGGTATCACGGCCACGGAGCTGAAAGAGCGGCTCGCTGCTACGGTGGCGGAAGCCGCGAGCGTGATCGAATCACTCACGGATATGCGCCTGCGCGAGCGCGTACGCGTTCAAGGATACGAATTGAGCGTGCTGGAAGCGATCTACCACGTGATCGAGCATTTCGCCCAGCACACCGGCCAGATCATCTTCGCGACGAAGCTTCTGACGCAGGAAGACCTCGGGTTCTATGCGCACCTGAGGCAGGCCGCGCACGGGCAGGAGACGCCGTAGCGGAAAGAAATGTCATCGCGACTCGGCGGCGGTTACAGCACCGCGGCGCGGCTTACCGGCTTTCGAGCACGAACGTAGGCGCGAGGCCGGACAGCGTCGAGAAGGCGCCCGGTGTGTCGGCCGGCGATACCCAGGTCGAAACGCCGTTTACGCGGCCGAGAGAAATGTGCGGCTGCACGTCGACGCGCATCTCGCGCATCTCGAGGGCCCCCCAGCGATGAACCGGGAAGACAAACCTTGCCGGCTCAATGGCCTCCTGCACGACATAGGAGGCTCGGCTGGCCCGCTTCAGCGCGCGCTCCCAGGCTGCCTGATCGAGTTCCGCCCCCCGGAACGACTGCTGGTCGGCCACATCGTCGTTCGGCCGAAGGACCAGCCGCTCGCGGTGTGCAAGCACAAACTCAGGCAAGTCAACCACTTCTTCGTTGTAAGTCGTTTTTGTGGCCGCCACGACCCGAGTCCACGGCACGAACTCGCGAATCGCTTTCTTCTCGGCAGCCGGGAACTTAGCCGTGACGGTCTCATCCGTGAGCAGGTGGAACATGGCCTTCTTCTGCACCAGCTCCGATCGGAAGCTGTTGACCATGCAAACGGCGCGATCCCGGTACGCGCGCAGCAGCGGGTGATTCAGATCGAAGCGCACCAGGAACTCGGAAAGGCGGATTCGGCGGTAGACGATGTGGATCGGGAAGTCACCCTTCCGCAGCACGCCATTGCGGTACTCGAGCTGGTCCGGTCCGACGATCTCCGTCGCGTAACCTTCGCGGCGGAAAAACTCCGCGACGAGAGCGAACTCGCTGTTTTCGGCTGGCTGCAGGCCCTGCCGATTCTCGAGGATCGCTATATTCGGGTGTACCTTACCGCCGAATTCCTTCCATGCCTTCAATACCGCCTGCAGCAGCGGCTTCATCCCGCCGAGTTTCGCGACCGGATACTTCTTCCGGAACTCCTTCATGATCGGCAGGTCATAGTAAATGCTGCTCAGGGCCTCGCTGTAACCGACACCTGCGGGAGTATCCGCGGCGAAGTCCCGGAAGCGCAGCGTTCCGTTCTGAATCTGTGTATCGAGCAGTGAAGTTACCGCCGTCCAGGAATACCCGGGGTCGAGCGAGGCAAGCATCTTCTCAGCCGGCAGCACCTGCATGCGGGCGAGCAGAGCCGGGCTGGACAGCGCCATCTTCTCGACGCGGTCAATGGCGCAGTAAAGCGCTTCGGCAGCTTTCACGAGATTTGCGAACTGACGCTGTGTGAGAAAATGAGGGCGAAGTACGGGAGCGATCGGCCGCGCGGGCGAGGCGAGATTGTGAGTGCGCAACTTCTCCTCGAGCGAGTCGGTCCAGCTCAAACTGCTGTAGTTTTCGCTCTCGAGAAGCCTGTGGTAACGGGCAATGGCCTCGTGTAACTGCGTCATTCCGAAGGTGATTCTTTCCTCTTCAGTATCTCACAACTGAATGAAAAACGAAACGCCGAGCGCCTGTTCATCGACCGATAAGTAACTTATTATCAATGCATTACGTGCGGTAGTAAGGGCCTGAACTGAGGCCCTGTTAAAGTGCCTTTTAGGGGAACGCAACTGCAACCCGACCGAGGAGGAGGCGTCTAAGAACGCAGGGGAGGTGTCAACCAGATGAGATTCAAAGCTGTGACCGGTGGTCTTGTGCTCGCCGCAGTGCTCGGCATTACCGGGTGCAACCGCGATTCTGCCGCGAATCAGCCAAATCCGGCCCCGCCGGCCAACAGTACCTCGACGCCTGTTGCACAGCAACCCGGCAACGCCGACCCTAACGCTCCTGCTCCCGTCGCGCAGGGCGCTCCGGGACAGACGCAGCCCGGCACTGCTGCAGCGGACCCCAACGCAGGGTATCGCGGAACCTCGCCCCGCGTTGTGACGCCCGCTCCGGCGGCGGGCACGAGCGCAACGACCGCCCAAACCGAACGCAGGACCGTAACGGGTACCCGGCGTACAACGGCGGTTCGCGATGACGAACCTCGCACTGTAACTACCCGGCGTTCGAAGAAGAAGTCGGCCGCGATTGTCGCGGGAAGCGCCGGTGCCGGAGCCGCGATCGGCGCCATCGCGGGCGGCGGCAAGGGCGCGGCTATAGGCGCGATTGCGGGCGGCGTCGGCGGGCTGATCTACGACAGAAAAACCGCCAAAAAAACCGAGACTCGTTGAGAGCCGCAACGCGTCTCACCTTTCGGAAGCCGTTCCATGAGGGTGCTCTCGGGCAGGCTTTCACGCCTGCCCCACTCTCCCGAATATTCCTCGAGCGACTCGGATTTGGTTCCGTTCGAAATCACGCCCCAGCAGGTTCGCGAGCAGCTCAATACAGGTTCGATCCAGCCGATCGATGTCCGTGAGCCTCACGAATACCAAACTGCCCGTATTGAGGGCTCGGAGCTGATTCCCATGGGAACGGTGCCGGCGCGGCTCACTGAACTCGAGGATCGCTCAGAGAATGCGATGCTGGTCGTGTATTGCCACCATGGCGTACGCAGTCTTCAGGTCGTGAACTGGCTCCGGGAGCAGGGCGTGGCAGCCTGCCAGAGCATGGCGGGGGGAATCGACCGCTGGA
>DASSSG010000746.1:0-2471 GCA_035708545.1 Bryobacteraceae bacterium
GTTCAGCGCTCCTGGTCTTGTGTTTCTGAAGTGGCTTGACGCTTGCTGACGCGCGCGGCTCGGAAAACCGAGCCACGACCGTGAGGCAGTCGTAGAACCACTTGGCACGCGGCAGACCAGCGCTTCAGGATTGACGCGTGCGCATCAAAACGAAAGCAGTACGTGGCGAGTTACTGCTGAAACGGGTCCGAGCTTACCCGGCTCGTTATACCGTCTGCCGGTCTACTATGAGCTGCATGAGCCGCCTCGTGCTTCTCGCTCTCTGGATCGTTGCCACCGTGTACGCCGGGCCTCAGCTCGCGAATCTTCGCCAGCTTACGCGCGGCGGACAGAACGCCGAAGCCTACTGGTCGCCCGATGGCAGGCGGCTCGTGTTTCAGTCCACGCGCGATGGCGCAGGCTGCGACCAGATCTACGTGATGGATGCGACCGGGCAGAACGTGGCCCGTATCTCCAGTGGCGCCGGCGTGACGACCTGCGGGTACTTCTTCCCTGACGGCAAACATGTTCTCTACGCTTCGACGCACGACCAGTTCCCGACATGCCCCGCTCGGCCGGATCGGTCGAAAGGTTACGTATGGGCAGTTCATCCGGCGTACGACATCTATGTGGCTGACCTGAATGGCAAAATCGTGCGCCGCCTCACCGACGGCCAGGGGTATGACGCGGAAGCGACCATGAACTGGGCGCGTCGCAGGATCGTTTACACCTCGAAAGCCTCCGGAGATCTCGATCTCTGGTCCATGAATCTCGACGGAAGCCGAAAGACGCGCCTGACATCCACGGCCGGATACGACGGTGGCGCGTTCTATTCGCGCGATGGCCGCAGGCTCGTCTGGCGGGCACACCATCCCGCCGAGGGTCCCGACCTCGACCGCTATAAACAGCTTCTGAGCGAGGATGTCACGGCGCCCATGAAGATGGAACTATTCGTGGCAAACGCCGACGGCTCCCGTGCGAAGCAGATCACGAATTTCGGCTGCGCCAGCTTCGCGCCGCAGTTCACGCCCGACGGCAGGCGGATCATCTTCTCTTCAAACAAAAACAAGTGCGACAGCCGTGAGTTCGAGCTGTTCATCGTTGATGTCGATGGACAGCACCTGCAGCAGATCACTTCTTTCGGCGGCTTCACGTCGTTTCCCGACTTCTCGCCCAACGGCAAACAACTCGTGTTTACGTCGAGCCACAACGCCAGGTCACCGTACGAGTTCAACATCTTCAGAGCCGACTGGAAGCCGTAGTGCGATTCAGGTTGACCCTGACGCAACGTCATCCCTGATGATGTACTGGCGAGGAAGCGAGGCATGGGCGCCGGGAAAACATACGGTGTTCGCGGGTTTGCGCAGATCGCCGGCGTGACGGTCCGAGCGTTGCATCATTACGATGCGCTCGGGCTCCTGAAGCCGCGGCGTACGGCCAGCGGCTATCGACGCTATCGCGAGAGCGACCTCGAGCGCCTCGAACAGATCATCGCGCTCAGGTTCATCGGCGTTCCCTTGAAGAGCATCAGGGCACTGCTCGATGGAACTCCGAACGAACTCATCAGGGCATTGCGGCTGCAGCGCAGCCTTCTCGAAGAGAAACGCCGCCGGCTGAACGCAGCCCTGGCCGCCGTCGCAGACGCCGAAACGGCGCTCCGCCGCGGTGAGGAGGCTGACATTCGCCTCCTGAGGAGAATCATTGAGGTAATCGAAATGCAGAGTAATTCGGATTGGCTGAGTAAGTACTTTCGTGACGACGCGAAGACCGCGCTCGAGGCGAGAAAGGCTGCGTGGACGCCGGAGCTGCAGGCGCACGCCGAGCAGGACTGGTCCGCTCTCTTCGGTGAAATACGGATGGCGCTCGATGAAGATCCGGCCAGCCCGAAAGCGCAGGCGCTGGTCGATCGCTGGAACGACTTGCTGCGTGCTTTCCTCGGCGGCGACACGCAACTCGTGCACGGCGTGAAGGCGCTCTATGCGGACCGCGCGAACTGGCCGGCCGGCTTCAAAACAAAGATGGCGCCGTTCAGCGACGAACGTGTGTGGGAGTTCGTTATTAAAGCAGCCGCCGCACGCCGGAGTCAAACAGAGTGAACCGCTGGCCAGCGAGCGCGATGCGCGAAGCTATGCTGCGGCCTCGGTCCGTTCCAGCACCTCCCGCATTTTGCGCGCGAGCTGCTCGCGAGTGAACGGCTTGGGAAGAAAGGCCGTTTCAGCCGCGAGCGAGCGGCTCTGGCCGAGCGACTCGTCGATGTACCCCGACATGAACACAAATGGCAGGGAGGGCCACTTCGCTGCCGCGCGAGCGGCCAGTTCGGGCCCGCCGATTCGCGGCATGATGATGTCGGACAGCACCAGATGCACGCGGCCATCGTGTTCCGCCAGCATCTGGAGCGCGTCCACGCCATCGCTCGCCTCGAGCACTGAGTAACCCTCGCGCTCGAGCATCGCGGCGGTCAGCTTCCGCAGTGCGGGCTCGTCCTCAACCAG
>DASSSG010000747.1:0-4848 GCA_035708545.1 Bryobacteraceae bacterium
CTCGCCACGACAAACAACGGCAGCGTGCTCTGTCTCTCGACGGGTTCCGACTCCGCGGCGAGACGGATGTACGCAGCGCAATGAAGATTTACCGCTATCAGGACGGCGTGTGGACACACGGACGGCGGCGGATCCGTAGCACACGTTATGCGGACCTGCATGAGCGCCGATGGCTTCGTCGTCGGGTATGCCTTGAGTTATCCCCATGCGCAACAGGCAGCTGCGGCCTGGGACCGCTGCCGAGGAGCGATCTGTTCACCCTCCCAGGGCGCATCGCTGCCGAGCGGGTTCCCGAACTACCGCATGCTTGTCAGCCCGAACGGCCGCTACGTCGTCAGCCGTTCGTGCGGGGATATCCTTCCTCATGGGTCGATCTCAGCGCCCTGGCACGCAAACCTTCAGGCCGTTGTAAAATCCACCATTCGGAGGACCGCCTGGATTCTGCGAGTAGTAATGCGGAAACGTACCCCCGCCACTGGGGCAGCATTCCACGGATTCGCGAACCATATAAGCCCCGGTACACATCGTAATGCCGCACTGAAGTGCTTGAACCGTAAAGGGAGTGAAGGCGTAGTCCAGCACTTCCTCAAGGAGTCCTCGGTTCGGTTTTCCGCATGTTCTGGAGAGGTCGTCTGGTACGCGGACCAGAGCACCGTTGCGGCAGTGAGCGAAAACGGCGCATTGTGAAATACGGATGGAATCTCACATCCGATCAGGCAGCGCTCCTCGACGGTGCCGATCCTGCGCGCTGACGGCTCGCGACTGGACATCCGATTCCGTGGGAAAGCGAACCCGCCAGCGGGCACCATGAGCTGACGGCACGCCGGGACGGCAATCCGTTCGAGGCCTCGGCACCTCTACGCCGGGTCCGATTCGTCCGTCCTTACGCACGACAGGGCGATCCGCGGCAGAGACCGGGTCTGCTCAGGGCGGTCCACCAGGATTTTCGCGGGCTCGTCACCGAGGCGACCCTGCGGCGCCAGGCGAAACGATACATCTCTACTTCGGTGGGCTGGGTCGGGTGGATCGCGCGGTGCGCACGGGAGCGCCGGGCCCCGCCGATCCGCCCGCACGGCCGCTGATCCCGTTTGCCTGCTATGTTCCGAGATCCGAAGACGAAAGGATGTTCCGGGGTGTCGAGGTGCCTTTTCTGGCCCTCGCTCGCGGGCTGATTGGCGTGTACCAGGCCGGGATCACGCTGCCGCGCGACCTCGCGCCGGGGCCGGTGAAGCTTCGGTGCGAAGCGAACGGGTTCATCGACGAAGGTCCCGTGCCGGTAGCCTGACAAGGCGCTATACTGTGCGCTGGCCTCTGAGGCTCGGACGAGCCGTGCGGGCCGGGGGTTCGCGTATGACTCGAGTTTGCGTCCTCTGTTTTTCCCTGTTGTGCATGCTCCAGGCCGTCCTTCCGTCCGCGGCGCAGTCGCCGGCGCCGCCCGCGAAAGCGAAAGCTGCGAAGCCCGTCGTTTCCCCGCGCAAGCAGGCCCCGGCCACTGCGGCACCCAGGATCGATCCGAAGCTCCTCAACAACGACGCCATCGTGAGCATGGTCGCAGCAGGCATCGATGAGCAGACGATCATCGCGAAGATCCGGTCGTCGTCCTCCATCGAATTTCAGCTCGACGCCGACAATCTGATTCGTCTGAAGGAGGCGAACGTCCCGCAGGCGGTGATTCGGGCGATGCTCAACGCCAAAGCGCCGGCGCCGCAGCCCGCTGCTGCCGTGATCAAAGACGCGGGTCCTTCCGCGGCGCCGGTCGCCCCCGCTCCCGCCAGTGCTCCCGAGCCTGCGGCCGCGGTTCCTGCGAACCTCGATCGCGTGGTCATACGCCAGGGGGCCACGATCACTCCGCTCATCGACAAGCCGCAAACCGTAACGTTCCTCAAGAGCGAGGCCGCAAGCGTGGGGAGCGCCATCGCCAACATCGTACTCAGCGATGTCGGCCTTCAGTTGATCACGATGGGCTTGTCGTCGCAGATGACGATGTGGAACCCATATCTCGGCGACACCGTCGCCAAAGCCGCTAACCTCGGCAAGGGCATGCTGCTCAATCGGGGCACGGATACGAAGGGCTTCGAAATCGAGACGCTGTCCGGCATGACCGCCGACGCCACGTTGAAGGAGGGCACTGCCGACGTGTTTGTTCCGCTGACGCGTTTCCTGCCGAGCGCAGATCTGGACCCCGCCACTATCGAGCCGGTGCTGCTCAGGCTCGAGCCGCGCCCGAAAGAAGGCACGCGTTTGCTCTCCGGCCGCAAGGTACTGCTGAAGCAGACGAAAAAGGGCCGCTTCGATATGAAACCCACGACCGACCGGATCGAAAGCGATCTCGAGCAGACGGTCGTTCCGACGACGACCGAGCGCTTCCCGGATGGCGTGCTGAAGATCACGACCCAGCAGGAGCTCAAGCGCGGTGAATACGCGCTCGTTTTCCGCCGGAAGGATGCTGCGGGCGCATACACAGCCAATGTCCCTCTGAAGCCGAGCGCGGAAGCAGCGACGGCCGCGCGGGCGGCCGAATCCGATACGGCGGTTGCCTCCATGCCAGGCATGACACCGGAAACGTGGGCGCAGCTGACGCCCGAACAGAAGCAAACGGTGCAGCAGCAGTATGCGCAGATGCAGGCAACACAGCAGGGACAGTCGCGGGGCGGCCTGTTCGGCCGCGCCCGCCGCGCGCCCGCGCCGCCGCCTCAGAAGCCTGCCAGCACGGGCGACGTCGCGGGCTTCCTTGCGTGGGAATTTCGCGTGATGCCGTAACGCGGTTCAGCTCCTGCGCAATACCGGTTTCAGGTAGCGAAACACGGTGCCGGCCATGATCCGGTGTCCGGCTGCACTGGGGTGAATGCCGTCGCGCTGCATGAGTCCAGGCTTCGCTGCAAGATCTTTCGCGATGTCCTCAAAGAGGAACGGGATCAGCGCCAGCTTGTATTTCGCGGCAACGTCGCGATAAATGTTCTCGAACGCGCGGATGTAAGCCGTTCCGTAATTGGGCGGCAGGGACATACCGGCAAGCATGATGCGCCCGACGCCCGCGCCCTGCAACTCCTCCACGATTTTCTCGAGGTTCGCCTTCGTCGCCGCAACCGGCACACCCCGCAGGCCGTCATTTCCGCCCAGCTCCAGCAGCACGATTTCGGGCTTCAAAGCCGCCACCGTGTGGACGCGGGCAAGGCCGCCCGTCGTCGTATCACCGCCGATTCCCATGTTTATGACCCGATATTTATAACCCGCCGCATCGAGCTTCTGCTGCAACACGTCAGGAAAGCTTTGACCGAATCCGACGCCCGTGCCTTCCGAGAGGCTGTCGCCGAACGCGACGATGATCGGGCGCTCTTCGACAGCGGCAGTGCGGGCGGCTTGGGGCGCCGATGCGGGTGCGGGCTCGGCAAGCGGTGGCGGAGCGGCGCTGTTGGTCGCAGCCGGCGCCGTTTGTTCCCTCGTACAACCCGCGGCCGCAAGCAACGTCAGAATGAAAGGGAGACGATGCATCTGTATGGTTGACGTGCGCGGCCTCACCAAAGTTATAGAGACGCCGCGCCACCGGGTAGAGATTCTGCGCGGCATCGATCTCTTTGTGCCGAAAGGGCAGTTCCTCGCGATCCTCGGGGCGTCCGGCAGCGGCAAGAGTACGCTGCTCGGCCTCATCGCCGGCCTGGACGCACCTACGACCGGGCGCGTTTTTCTCGATGGGCAGGAGATTACACGTCTCTCCGAAGACCGGCTCGCGCAACTGCGCGGGGTCACTATCGGTTTCGTGTTTCAGTCCTGTCAGCTCATTCCGACGCTGACGGCGGAAGAGAACGTGCTCCTGCCATTTGAACTGGCGGCTGTGAACGGCTTTGACGGACGGCGGCGTGCGCGCGAACTGCTCGACAGCGTCGGGCTTGCTGACCGGCGCGACCACTATCCCGTGCAGTTGTCCGGTGGCGAGCAGCAGCGCGTCGCGCTCGCCCGTGCGTTCATGCTCCAGCCACCCATTCTGCTTGCGGACGAGCCGACCGGCAACCTCGATTCGGGCAACGGCCGGCACGTGCTCGAACTGCTGTTGGCATTGCGAGCGGAACGCGGCACGACACTCATTCTGGTCACGCATGACCAGCAGCTCGCGGCACGCGCGGACCGGCACATCGTGCTGGAAGACGGCCGAATCATCTCCGATGACAACCGCTCTTAAGATTGCATGGCGAGAGGCGCGCGCCTCTTCGGCTCGGTTCGCCTTCGTGGTGATTGCCGTCGCGCTGGGAGTCGGCGCGCTCACCGGAGTACGCGGTTTCAGCACGGCTTTTCGAGACATGCTGCTGCGCGAAGCGAAGACGCTCATGGCCGCCGACCTGACGGTCCGCATCTTCGCGCTGCCCTCGGACCAGCAGACGAAGGCTCTCGAGTCGCTCCGCGCGCGCGGCATCGACTGGACCCAGGTATCGGAGACCCTTTCGATGGTGACCTCGCCCGCGGTCACGGACCCGCTGATGGTGACCGTCAAGGCCGTCGATCCGGCCCGGTATCCCTTCTACGGATCGTTGCTGGTGACGCCCGCCGCGAAGCTCAGCGACGACGTGGCGCTGCTCGCCGCCGATGCACTTGAGCGGCTCGGGACCCGCGTCGGCGAGACGATCGTGGTCGGCGGCCTGCCGTTGCGAATCGCCGGTGTAATCACCGCCGAGCCTGACCGTATGACCGGCAGCATGAATATCGGACCGCGGGTGATGATCACACGCGTCGCGCTCGAGCGCACCGGCCTGCTTCGAATCGGCAGCCGTGCCGTACAGAGGTTCCTTATCAAGGTCCCGGGCGGCGGCAATATCGAAGCCGTGCGGCAGGAACTTGTTCGGGCATTCCCGGAAT
>DASSSG010000748.1:0-2141 GCA_035708545.1 Bryobacteraceae bacterium
GTGCGCGTCGTCGACCTCAGCGGCGCGTACCGGCTCCGCACGCCCGACGTATATAAACGCTGGTACAACGCCGATCACACGCAACCCGAGCTCCTCGCCGAAGCCGCCTACGGCCTGCCGGAGTTTTGCCGCGAGCGCATCCGCTCCGCGCGCCTGGTCGCCAATCCCGGCTGCTATCCAACGGCCGCCAATATCGCCATCCGGCCGCTGATTGACTCAGGCGTAGTGGACCGTTCCGCTGGCATCGTGTGCGATGCGAAATCCGGCGTCAGCGGCGCCGGCCGCAAGCCTTCGCTCAAGACAAGCTTCTGCGAGGTGGCCGACAACTTCACTGCCTACTCGATCCTCGACCATCGCCACGTTCCGGAAGTGCTCCAGAACTCGGCGCTCGAAGAAGCGGAGTTCAGCTTCACCGCGCACCTCATTCCGATCGACCGCGGCATCCTCGAAACCATCTATTTCCGCGGTGCGCGTCCCACGAATGCGGGCGAGCTCATCGGAATATACAACAATTTCTACAGGGATAAGCCCTTTGTGCGCGTATATGATACGGGAATAGTACCGGATATTCATGCTGTACAAAGAAGTAATTACTGCGATATAGGTGTGCGATTTGACACTCGCACGAACCGCGGCGTCGTAGTCAGCGCGATCGACAATCTCGGCAAGGGCGCCGCCGGGCAGGCCGTGCAGAACATGAACGTGATGCTCGGCTTCACTGAGGAGGCAGGCCTGCTTTGAAGGTCCTGATCAAGCTCGGGGGCACACTTCTCGACGACACAGCGTCGCGGGCGAGACTCGGGACCGAAATTGCGCAGGCTCGCGCTGGCGGCCATGACGTTGTCGTGGTCCACGGCGGCGGGAAACAGATGACGCGATTCCTGAGCGAACGCGGCGTGGAGAGCCGGTTCGTGAACGGGCTGCGCGTATCCACGCCCGCGGTGATCGATGCCGTCCTGAAAGTGGTCGCGGGCACGGTAAATCACGAGCTCCTCGCAGCGCTGGTCGCGGCCGGCGTCAACGCCGTCGGCCTCAGCGGCATCGATGCTGCACTCACCGAGGCCGAACCGATCCACGCCGAGCTCGGCGCCGTGGGCCGGCCTGCACGCGCGAACACGGAGCTGCTCTCGCTGCTTTGCGCGCACAAATATGTCCCTGTGATCGCCTGTGTCGCCGTCGACCGGGCCGGCCGGATCTACAACATAAATGCCGATCAGATGGCCGTAGCCTGCGCTCTTGCATTTCGCGCCGACAGGTTGTTCTTTCTGACGGACGTCGAAGGCGTCCGCGACGCATCCGGCAGGACAGCGGCGCACCTGACCGCCGCCGACTGCGAGCGTCTGATCGCCGACGGCATCGCGACCGGCGGAATGCAGGCGAAGCTCAACGCCGCCGTCGACGCGCTGCATGGCGCCATCGCGGAGGTTGTAATCGCCCCCGGCGCCGGCGCCCGCATCATCGAAGCGCTGCTCAGCGGCATACGAACGGGCACCCGCCTGACGGCCTCACGTGCCGAGGTCCACGCCGATGCGTAACGTCCTCGAGCTCGAAGCCGCCGCGTCCCCGCACGATGGCGCGCTGACACTCCGCAAGGCGGCCATGTCGGATATTCACCGGCTTCTCGATCTGATCAACGCCTATGCCGCGAAAGGCGTCATGCTGCCGCGCACGGAATTCGAAATGTCGGAGAATATCCGCGACTTCACACTCGCCTTCGCCGGCGAGCGCCTCGTCGGCTGCGGAGCGCTCCACTTCTACAGTCCGGTGAGCGGCGAAATCCGATCGCTCGCGGTGGCGCCGGAGAACGAGAGCCATGGAATCGGACGTGCAGTTGTACAGAAGCTCGAAGGCGAGGCTCGCCAGTTCGGACTGCATTCGATCTTCGCGTTTACCTACGTCGACGGCTTCTTCCGGAAGCTCGGGTTCGTGGAGGTCGAGCGCGGCGAACTGCCTCTCAAAGCATGGAAAGACTGCCTGCGGTGTCCGAAATTTCAATGTTGCGACGAGATCGCAATGGTGAAATATTTAGTGGACAATCCGCAGAATATTTCATTCGATGCCGACCGCGCGTCAACTCTGATCCAGCTTCCAAAGCCCCGCCGCTGAGCGATTTCGCGCAGATTCCTGCGCCTTTTGGCGCG
>DASSSG010000749.1:0-4101 GCA_035708545.1 Bryobacteraceae bacterium
CTGTAGAACTCGTCTACGGCGGCCTGAAACTCCTTCTTCTCCGCTTCAGTTTTCAGCCAGTTGAGGTTGAACTCGTTGCCGAAGGCCAGTGACAGGAACGACGGACGGTTGCGGTAGCTGCGCAGCACACCTTCCAGTTCAGCCCTGAGGAACTCCTTGTGAGGGAGAAAGTACATCGTGTATGCGGCCGGCAGTTCTGCCATGATGAGGAGACCCACCTCGTCCGCGGCTTCGAAGTACTCCTGCACCGGCGTCATCGAGTGGAAGCGGACGGCATTGAAGCCGAAGCTGCGCGCGAGCTTCAGCCGGTCGAGATGAACCTGCCTGGATGCCGGCGGCACGCCCGTAAGTACCTCGACATTGTCGTCGCCGTAGCCGCGGAGGTACAGAGGCTTACCATTCAGCAGCAGCACCCGGCCGCGCGTGGTGATCTCGCGCATGCCGAAACGCTCATCGAGACGGTCCAGTTCGCGAGGGCCGTCCAGCAACCGCACCACGGCGGTGTACAGGTGCGGTGTCTCCGGAGACCAGAGCCGGGCGTTCGGAATCGTGACGACCACTTCCGTGGAGCCGCCGGCGTTCACGGGCGCGGTCGCCGTTGCTCCACCTGCCTGCACCTCGAGCCGCAAGCCGGCGCCCACGCGGCCTGAATCCTTGCTTCGCAGCGCAACGCGGATCACCGCCGCTCCCGTCGCGATCCTCGGGACAATCGCGACCTCATCGATCCAGGTGCGTTCGGTGGCTTCGAGTTCCACCTGCCCGAAGATCCCGCCCCAGTTGCCGATGTAGTTCATCATCCCGGTCGGCTCGTTGCCTTTCTGGGCGTGCGGAGCATCGTCGATGGTGGCTCCCGGGTTCACCACTCGAAAGGCGAGAGTGTTCTCGGCTCCCGCGCGGAGTGCGTCGCCGATTTCAAAGCTGAATGGCGAGCTGAATCCGTCATGCTCGCCGAGTTTGCGCCCGTTCACGTAAACTGCGGTTCGGCGCAGTGCGCCGCCGACGCGCAGATGCACGGCTTTGCCTTTCCACGATGCCGGTATGGACACCTGGCGGCGGTACCACGCGGGGCCGCTGTAGTGGTTTCTCAGGATGCCGCGTCGCTCTCCGATCCCCTGCGCCTGCCACGCTCCGGGCACCTGAATCGTGCGGTCAAAACTCATTGGACCCGAGTGCCACTCCTGCTGGTCGCCGGCGGATTGCGGATCGGTCCGGAACTGCCATGCGCCGTTGAGGTCGATGGTCGGCCGAGGCCCTGCGGCAAGCGGCCCGGCTACGCACAGCAGACACAAAGCGAACGCAAGCCTCATGGAAGCGAACTTATCATCAACGCGCAGGCCGGGACGCGAGGAACGTTGCAGCAGGTCCAATTAGCTGGAAAGCACGTCGCGCAGGTCGGGAAAACGAGACAGCTTGCCCCGTATAATCGCACCACAGCACAGAGCCGCGACCGTAAGAGGAGCGGAGGGGCGGCAACGAAACACATGCGAATGTCCATCGCAACACTCGCGCTCGCGATGATAGCCACGAGCGCCGTGGCGCAGGCACCGCCACGCATGAAAGTCCGCATTTCCTGGGGCCATGAAGCCTCGCAGGCTGCGCAGCGATCCGTCAAACTCATCCCATCCCCAGGTATCACGCTCGAACAGGAGGCGGGGTTCTCGCTGGAGGCGGGCGAGACCCGGAGCGATGGCGTGTGGCGGACGCGCGCAGGTGGAGTCGACATCGACGGTCTCGAAGTAACTCTGGTCCGCCAGCAGACGCCGTCTCGCCGCATCGACAACCTCCACATCATCTGGGCCGACCTGATCGCAGCCGCCGATCCCGATACGGCTCGCCGCCTGAATGCCGATCCGGCCATGCTGGTCGACGAGCCGAAGCTCACGGTTCAGATGAACGGCGAGGGCACGGCCGGGTTCAGCGTCGCCTGGAGTCAGCTCGCGGCCGAGAAAGCAATGTGGATCCCGTCGCTCGGCATATACATCACCAACGCCGATCGCCCGGTCCCGTTCGACGAACATCGCAAGTCGCTCGAGTCGGCCAGAGGGCGCCGCATCCTCGACCGGGTGCAGCGTGAGCCGGAAGCGACGTACGAGGAGTACACGGCGCGCTGGGAGGACATGGGCCACCCGCTCTACACGAATCCACAGCCGCGCGGGCCCGGGCACATCGTGGGCCTCACCTGGGACAGCGCCATCTCGAAGTTCGGGATCGACCGCGCCGCTGGTGTCTGGAACGACTACGGCAATCCCGACAAGTTCCAGCTCTGGTACAGCTTCGGCGATCTGTCGCAGGGCGTTATGCCGCACTGGAAATCACAGCGCCTCGAGGACGGACTGCCGGTTGTCACGACGGTCTTCGAGCGCGACGGTCTGCGGTATGAAGTCGAACAGTTCGCGTACCCATTGAACGGGCCACCGCCAGAACGCCGCGGCAATATCAGCATGGTTCTCATGCAGCGCGTACGCGTGACCGACCTCACCGGCCGCGAGCGCGATGTTTCTGTCACAATCTCGCACCGGCGGCAGTTCCCACCGTACGCCAACTCGAGCGTCTACCTGGACCGTGAGGGCGATCGTGTGCTCCTGCGCGAGCCGTCGTTCAAACGCGTGCTGCTTGCCATCGACGGCGCGCCCGAACAGGTCAGCTCCAGCGGCATCCGCGATTACCAACGCGAGCTGAAGCGCATCGATGTATTCCTGAGCGCCAAAATCCCGGCGCGTGCCTCGCGTGAGTTCATCGTGAAGCTGCCGTCGCTGATGGTTGATGGAGGCGACGCGTCGAAGCTCGCCGCGCTCGCGTATCCCGACACGCGGGCCGCCACCGTGAAGTTCTGGTCCGACTACGTGGGTCGCGGTGCGCAGTTCCGGGTGCCGGAGAAAGTCGTCAACGACCTGTTCCGCGCGAGCCTTTGGCATGCTCTGCGGCTGCCTCGGCGGCACGGCGGCGAAGGCCCGAACACGCGCATCGACCTGCCTTATTCGAACTTCGCCTACAGCCAGACGGGGACGCCCTGGCCGGTGAATCAGGCTGTGTATGTCGATTACATGCTCTACGATCTCCGCGGCTATCACACAGTCTCGAGCGAGGAACTAGCGGCGCAGTATCGCAACAACCAGGAGATCGACGGGCACGTCAACGGCTATGCCAACTGGGGCGTGTACACACCTTCGATGCTCTACACGGTGGCGCAGAACTATCTGCTCTCAGGCGACCGCGCCACGTTCGATCGGCTTTTGCCCGCCAGCATGAAAGCCTTCGACTGGTGCCTCAATCAGCTACGCCAGAGTTCAGCCGAGTCAGGGCCCGCTCGGGGCCTGCTGCGCGCGCCGCTCAACGACGGCACCGGCGAAGGCTGGTGGGCTTTCAACCAGGCGTACCTGTACGCGGGGCTCGAGCTGTTCGGCCGCGCGCTCCAGACGTTCGGCCACCCTCGTGCAACCGAGGCTCGCGCTGCGGCGAAGGACGTTTTCAACGCTATCGATCGTGCCTTCCACGCCGCCAGCGTGAACTCGCCCGTCGTCCAGCTTCGCGATCAGACGTGGATTCCCTACGTGCCATGCGAGGCGCGCACACCTCGCCGCCTGCTCGAGCAGTGGTATCCGACCGATGTCGACACCGGTGCGGCGCACCTGATTCGTCTGAAGGCAGTCGAGGCGCGCGGCGATCTCGCCGACTACCTGCTGCACGACCACGAAGACAACCTGTTCTACAAGGGCTGGGGGATCGCCAATGAGCCCGTGTACAACCAGCACGCCACAGGCTACGTGCTCCGGGACGATCCGAAAGCCGTGATCCGCGCCTTCTACAGCTACATGGCGAGCGCGTTCAGCCATTCCATGCTCGAGCCGGTCGAGCACCGCTGGACCCATGGGCAGTACTTCGGCCCGCCCTCGACGGACGGCGCCTGGTTCGAGCTGTACCGCAATATGCTAATCCACGAACGCGATGACGGTGCGGTAGTCCTCGGCCTCGCCACTCCCCGAGCGTGGCTCCAGGACGGTAAGACAATCGAGGTCGAGCGGGCGCCCACTTACTACGGGCCGCTCGGAATGCGGATTGAGAGCCGCACGGCGTCAGGTCGAATTACTGCCACGGTCGACG
>DASSSG010000750.1:0-4193 GCA_035708545.1 Bryobacteraceae bacterium
CTTCCACCTGAAGTACCTGTTCGACAACATACGCATGCGCAGCCGGAATAACGAGTTCGCCGGTATGTTCGCCGTGAAGGTGGCGTCGCCCGACATTCTCACTCGAGTCAGCAAAGACATCGACGCGATGTTCCGAAACTCGGCAACGCCGACGAAAACCGATACCGAGCGCAATTTCATGCTGTCGTTCCTGTCCATGCTGGGCGATGTGAAGATGATCCTCATGTCCATCTGCGCGGCCGTGACCTTCACGATCGTGCTCGTCGCCGCCAACACCATGGCCATGTCGGTCCGCGAGCGGGTAAAGGAGGTCGGAGTCCTGAAGACGCTCGGCTTCTCGAATCGCGCGATCCTCGGCATCATTCTCGGCGAGGCGGCCATCATCTCCCTGCTCGGCGGTATGCTTGGTTACCTGATCGCGATTGGTCTCACGTGGCTGGTGCGGCAGGGTCCGGCCATCATGCCCCAGCTCAAGACGCTCTCGATGCAGCCTCAGGTCGCGCTCCTGCTGTTCGTCGTGGCCGTACTGATCGGAATGGTGAGCTCGTTCGTGCCGGCGTGGAACGCGGCGCGTACTTCAATCCTCGACTCGCTGCGTTATACGGGATAGGAGGTCATGAAGATTCCACTCGCATACAACGTGCGCAACCTGGCGGTTCGAAAGACGAGCACGCTGATGACGGCGCTCGGCATCGCGCTGACCGTGGCGGTGCTGCTTGCGGTCATGGCAATGGTCGCAGGCCTGAAGCGGGCATTCGCGGAAACGGGGAACCCGCTCAACGTTCTCGTCATGCGCAAAGGCGCGACCTCGGAGCTGGTGAGCTGGGTCCGCCGCGAGGCGTATAACGATCTCCGCTACAAGCCGGGCGTGATGCGAAACACCAGAGGCGAGCCGATGACCTCGATGGAAATGATCACCGTGATCACCATCCCCAGCATCAGCAATCCCGACGGCAGCAATGTGAACCTGCGCGGCATCACATCGGCGGGCATCGAGATGCGGCCGGAGATGCATATCATCGCGGGCCGGTGGTTCCAGCCAGGCCGGCGTGAGATCGTCGTCGGCAGCGGCGTTGCGAAACGCTACCCGGCGGCCCGGCTCGGAAAGAAGCTCGAGTTCGGCAAAGGCGTATGGGACATTGTCGGCGTGTTTGAAGCGGGTGCGTCGGCGATCAACAGCGAGATTCTGGCCGATCTGAATCAGGCCTCGTCCGACTACAATCGGTTCGAGGGCGGCAGCTCGGTTCTCGTCCGCGCGACCGACCTCGTCGCAGCCAATGCCCTGATCAATGAACTGCGCGCCGATCAACGCCTGAACGTGATGGCTGTGCCCGAGACGAAGTACTACAACGACCAGACAGCCTCCGCCATACCGGTGCAGGCCATGGGGACTTTCGTCGCCTGCATCATGGCGATCGGCAGCATTTTCGCCGCGATGAACACTATGTACGCCGCCGTCGCCCGCCGCGCGCGGGAAATCGGAACTCTGCGCGTGCTCGGGTTTTCCCGGCGCGGCATTCTGACAAGCTTTTTTCTGGAATCGCTGTGTTTGTCGCTTCTCGGCGGGCTGCTTGGTTGTATTCTCGTGCTGCCGCTGAACAATCTGACCACCAGCATGGGAAGCTGGACCACTTTCAGCGAAGTAGCCTTCAATTTCCGCGTCACTCCGCCGATTATGCTGGTGGGCGTCGTGTTCGCTCTGTTCATGGGCGTATTCGGTGGTCTGTTACCGGCGCGCATGGCAGCGAAGAAGGAGATACTCACGGCGCTGCGTGAGGGCTAGTCATGGAATCTGAACTCAAGAGCCTGCGGATTGACCGCAGCCGAAAACGCCAGGAAGAGGACGGTCCCTCGAAGTGGGCGACTCGCTGGATCGTGGGCGGTATCGCCATCCTGGTTCTGCTCGCCGGCGCGGGCCTTGTGATCGGGCGCGTGAGCGCGGCGCCCGAGGTGCAGACGCAGCGCGTGCGTTCCGCGTCCGCGACGGCCGGCGCTCCGGAGGGCAGCGTGATCCTGAACGCAACCGGCTACATCGTGGCGGCCCACAAAATCCAGGTCGCCTCGAAAGTCCTCGGCCGGGTAGCGTGGATCGGGGTCGACAAGGGCGACAAGGTCCGACAGGGAGACGTCATCGTCCGCCTTGAAAACGACGAATACCGCGCGCAGTTGCAGCAGGCCCGCGGCAACCTGCTCGCCCTGCAGGCGCGGCTCGCCGAGCTGGAGAACGGCTCACGCCCGGAGGAGATCCAGCGCGCCGCCGCCGAGCTTGACGAAGCGAGAGCGGAGCTGCAGAACGCCCGCGTCAACCTGGACCGGACGAAGACGCTTGTCAGCCAGGGCGTAATGTCGAAGCAATCCCTCGACGACGCTCAGGCTCGGTTCGATCGTCAGACCGCACGGGTCAACTCGCTGCAGCACACTTACGATCTCGTGAAGATCGGCCCTCGCCAGGAGCAGATCCAGGCCGTGCGTGGCCAGCTCGAGCAGGCCCGCGGAATGGTCGCTTTCTATGAAACCCAGCTTGCGAACACCGTCATTAAAGCCCCTGTGACGGGCACCATCCTCGAACGCGCCGTCGAGAAGGGCGAGTTCGTGACGACGAGTTTCGTCGGCGAGCGCGGCGCCAAAGGCTACGTCGTCTCGCTGGCCGATCTCAACGATCTCGAGGTCGAACTCGACATCAGCCAGAATGATTTCGCGAAGCTCGGGCCGCAGCAGCGCGGCATCGTGACTACGGACGCGTATCCCGACCGCAAGTACGAGGGCGCCATCAACGAAATCTCGCCTGAAGCGAACCGGCAAAAAGCCACCGTGCAGGTGAAGGTGAAGATCCTCAATCCGGACGACTACCTCCGCCCGGAGATGAATGCGAGTGTCGCCTTTATTTCCGACCACAAGCCCACCGCCAGTGCGCCGGCTTCGGCTCGCAGGGCGGTCGTGTACGTCCCGTCAGGCGCGATTCGCGACGACAAGGTCTTCGTTGTCGTGGAAGGAAAAGCGGTTGAACGGGCCGTGAAGACGGCCGGCGCAACCTCGCAGGGCATTCGCATCGAAGAAGGACTGAATGGCGGCGAGGAGCTGATCATCAACCCGCCTGCGCAACTGAAGAACGGCGCAAAGGTGCGCGTGCAGGGGAGCTGAACCGAGCGAACGCTGAGGGGCTGCACAAATCGAGCCAGGAGCAGAGTATGTCTGAAGTCGTTATCGAAACTCGCAGACTGAAGAAAGATTTCGTTCGAGACGAGTTTCACGTAATCGCGCTGAAAGACGTCGAGATCGAGATTCACGCCGGCGAGTTTATCGCGCTGATGGGACCTTCCGGCTCGGGAAAATCGACGCTGCTGCACCTGATCGCGGCCATGGATCGCCCAACCGACGGCGAGATCGCCGTGCTCGGCGAGGATCTGCGCGCCCTCAACGATCGCCAGATGGCGCGCTGGCGCAATGAGCACATCGGGTTCGTCTTCCAGTCGTTCAACCTGATTCCCGTGCTGACCGCGCTCGAAAACGTCGAGCTCCCGCTCAAGCTCACGAAGCTGAACAGGAAAGAGCGCATCCAGCACGCCGAAACGGCGCTGCGGCTGGTCGGTCTCGGTGACCGCATGGGCCACCTCCCGCGCCAGTTGTCCGGCGGGCAGGAGCAACGCGTGGCCATCGCCCGCGCCATAGTCACGGACCCGGACCTCATCCTCGCCGACGAGCCGACGGGCAACCTCGACGCCGGCTCGGCTCAGGAAGTCCTCACGCTTCTCGCTCGACTGAACAGGGAGTTTGGCAAGACGATAGTCATGGTCACGCATGATCCGCACGCCGCCAGGTTCGCTTCGAAAGTGCGGCATCTCGAAAAAGGAGAGCTGCTGCCGGATGGTCAGGTTCCGCAGGACTGGATGCTGACTTCGGTGGCGACACAGGTTTGAAGACACTTGTTTGCGCCGCGATCGCGGCGCTCCTCGCCGCTCCCGGCCTGCATGCCTGGAACTATGCAGGCCATCTCGCAGTCGCCTATATCGCTTACGAACGCCTGACGCCAGCCGTCAGGGCCCGGGTCGACGCCATCATTCGCAAACATCCCGACTACGCGCGCTGGATCAAAGACGTGCCGCCGCAGCGCCGTGGCCTCGAAGCCTTCATGCAGGCTGCCTACTGGCCGGATGCGATCCGCGGTGACCCCCGCTTCTGGGAACCGGGATCTG
>DASSSG010000751.1:0-9935 GCA_035708545.1 Bryobacteraceae bacterium
GGGTGGTGTGAGGACGTCCGTGTCGGCCACCACGGCAACGCGCCGGAAGCGCCGCGCGCCTTCCGAGATGCCCCTGAATATAGCCGTGCGCTCGGCGCACATGGTCAGGCCGTAGGTGGCGTTCTCGACATTGCAGCCGGCGTGGATGACGCCCTGCTCGTCCTCGAGCGCGGCGCCCACCCGGAAATTGGAATACGGTGCATACGCGTTCTCGCGGACGCGCAGAGCTGCTTCAATGAGACGATCCATCGCTCGCCTCCAGCCGTGGAATGACCGCCCGGAGCAGACGCACGAGCGTCCCCCGCACGCGCGCGCCGGCTTCCAGCACTTCGTCGTGATTGATACGCTGCGGGAGGATCCCCGCCGCCATGTTTGTCACGCAGGAGATGGCCAGCACCGGCATTCCCATGTGATTCGCCGCGATCACCTCCGGCACGGTTGACATGCCTACCAGGTCGGCGCCGATGGTGCGCAGGAAGCGAATCTCGGCCGGCGTCTCATAGCTTGGCCCGAGCATGGCGGCGTACACGCCTTCGCTCAGCTCGATGCCGAGCTCCGCGGCGGCCGACTGCGCGATCTCACGGTAGCGCCGTGAATACGCTTCCGACATATCGGGAAACCGCGGGCCCAGCTCGTCATTGTTCACGCCCGCCAGCGGATTCGCGCACTGCAGGTTTATATGATCGGTGATCGCCACCAGCGCTCCCTGGCTGTACGCGAGATTGATGCCGCCGGCGGCATTCGTCAGCACGAGCGAACGCGCGCCGAGCATGCGCAACACACGGACGCCGAAGGTGACCTCCGCGGGTGTATAGCCTTCGTACAGGTGCGCGCGGCCGGCCATCGCCGCGACCGGCACTCCTTCCAGCAGCCCGACGACGAGCTTACCGGCGTGGCCGATCGCGGTCGAACGCGGCCAATGCGGAATATCGCGGTACGGGAATTCGCTGCGCTCCGACAGCTCGTCGGCGAATCCACCGAGACCGCTGCCGAGTACGACCGCCACACGCGGTTGCACAGCCATGCGCTCGCGCAGATAGGTGATTGCGTCGCGAAGCATCGCTCAGAGCAGCATGCCGGCGATGCACGCGGACATAAAGTTCGCCATCGTTCCAGCCGCCACGGCTCTCAGTCCGAGCCGCGCGAGGTCGCTCTTTCGGGTCGGCGCCAGCGCGCCGATTCCCCCGATCTGAATCGCGATCGAGCTGAGGTTCGCGAACCCGCACAGAGCGTACGTCGAGATGACGAACGAGCGCTCGCTGAGCTGGCCCTGCAACGGGCCAAGCTGCAGGAATGCAAGAAATTCGTTCGAAATAAGGCGGATGCCCAGCAGGTTTCCCACCGTCCGGCAGTCGTTCCAGCTCACGCCGAGCAGCCAGGCGACAGGCGCGAACAGCAACCCGAGGATCCCCTCCATCGACGGAGGCAGCCAGGCGAACCCGGGGACTGAATGCAGCCATGCCAGCATCCCATTCGCGAGCGCGATGAGCGAGAGGAACGCGATCAGCATGCCCCCGATATTGAGCGCGAGCTGCAGTCCCTCGCCGGCGCCGCGCGCGGCAGCGTCGATAATGTTCACGCCCGGCTTTTCGACCTCGACTTTCACGTTGCCGGCGGTCGCCGGCTGCTCGGTTTCGGGCATGAGCATTTTCGCGAGCATGATCGTGGCGGGAGCGGTCATGATCACGGCGGTGAGGAGGTGCTTGATTTCGACGTGCGCGATTTTGACGTAGGCGGCCATCACAGCGCCGGAGACGTGCGCCATCCCGCTCGTCATGATCGTGAACAGCTCGGACTGCGTGAGGCCGGCGATGAACGGCCGGATGGTGAGCGGCGCCTCGGTCTGCCCCATGAAGATGCTGGCGGCGACATTAGTCGATTCGGCGCCGCTCGCGCCCATGATCCGCTGCATGGCGATGGCCATCGCCCGCACGACGACCTGCATGATTCCGAGCTGGTAGAGAATCGTGAACAGCGAGGCAATGAAAATGACGATCGGGAGTACCTGGAACGCAAAGATCACTCCGTAAGGTCCGCCCTTCTCGCCGAGCGGTCCGAAGAGGAACTTGCTGCCCTCTTCGGCATATGTGAGCAGCGCATTTACGGCGATGCTGGCGGCCTGAAACAGTTTGCCGAAATCAGTTTTCAGAACCAGGAACGCGAACATGAACTGAAGAGTCAGACCCCAGATCACCACCCGCGCCCTGATGGCGCGCCGGTCACGCGAGAATATCCAGCAGGCGGCCAGGATCGATACCAGACCGAGAAGGCCCGTGAATCGCTCCATGCGGCCGGTCCCGGCTCAGCCCACGACTTCGAGGATCAGGTTACGTTCTTCCGGCGGGGTTGCGGAAATGCGGAACGCATCTTCCACCATTTGCGCAGCGTCGTCCAGACGGTCTTCGGCCGTGTAGTAAATCCGGCACAGCACGCCGCCAGCATCCACTTTCTGACCGACCTTGGCTTCGAGAATGACGCCGACCGCCGGATCGATGGCGTCCTCTTTCATGTCCCGCCCGGCCCCGATCATTGATGACGCGAGGCCGATGTACTCGGCTTCGATCGCGCTTATATAGCCGGACCGCGGGCAGAGAATCTCGCGCGCGCCGCTCGCGTTCGGCAGCAACTCAAAGCGGTCGAGCACCTGCGGGTTGCCGCCCTGCGCCTGAATGACGTCCTTGAATTTCCGATACCCGGCGCCGTTGAGCAGGTTCTCCTGCGCGAGGTCCCGTGCCTCGTCGATGCTCTTCGCGACTTTCCCCAGAAAGACCATTCGCGCCGCGAGTTCGAGCGAGATTCGTGTCAGGTCGACCGGTCCCATGTTCTGAAGCGTTTGTGAGACCTCCATGACTTCGAGCGCGTTGCCGACGGCGTAGCCGAGCGGCTGATTCATGTCCGTGATCAGCGCCTGCACGCGTTTGTCCGAGCGCCGCCCGATACCGACCATCATCTGGGCGAGCCGGCGCGCATCTACCTGGCGCTTCATGAACGCGCCCGAGCCGACCTTCACGTCGAGCACGAGCGCGTCGATGCCCTCGGCCAGCTTCTTGGACATAATGGACGAGGCGATCAGCGGGATCGATTCCACCGTCGCGGTGGCGTCACGCAGCGCGTACAACCTGCGGTCGGCAGGCGCGACTTCCTCGCTCTGGCCGATGAAGGCGAGCTGCATGCGCGCGAGCTGATCCCGAAATTCGTCGACGCTGAGATCGGTGCGAAAGCCCGGAATCGATTCGAGCTTGTCCAGCGTGCCGCCGGTGTGACCGAGCGCCCGCCCCGAGATCATGGGAACGACTACCCCGGCCGCCGCGGCGATGGGCGCTGCGATCAGGCTCGTCTTGTCCCCAACGCCCCCGGTGGAGTGCTTGTCGACCTTGGCGCCCGGGACGCTGGTCAGATCAATGGTTGCTCCGGAACGAACCATCACCTCCGTGAGCGCGTCCACCTCGTGATCCGACATGCCGGAATAAAACACCGCCATGAGAAACGCGGCCATCTGGTAATCCGGTATCTCGCCCCGGGTGTAGCCGTCGACGAGTGTCGCGATCTCTTCGGGCGCAAGTTCCTCGCCATCCCGCTTGCGGTGGATCAGATCGACAGTTCGCATGTATAAGTTGATCAGGGTAACACGTTATCTTCATGAAACATCAACGTTTTGCGGCGTGTACAGCGTTACGGAAAGCGTTCGTGCCGGCATCCGTTGGGGACCCCGGGGCGGGTGGCACTACTGGCAACCGTGAAATGTCACAGTCTGCGCTGGCGTCGAACAAGACGTATGAGCACCAGTACGCTTCTTCTTCTGATTCTCGTGATCCTGCTGATTGCGGCATTGCCAAGCTGGCCGTACAGCCGCAGCTGGGGATACTACCCGAGCGGTGGCCTGGGCCTGGTCGTCCTGATCCTGCTTATCATGCTGCTGATGGGCTGGCTCTAAGCCCGGCGGCGCAGGCACTCCCGCACCGCCGGATTATGGAGTGAATCAGCGTTCATTACACGGCGGCGGCTGGCTCGCGGCGGGCGACGCGCTTACGTGTACTCCGCGTTTCGTGACGCCCGTCATCACCGCCGCCGGCGAGTTTCTGCACGGCCTCGATGCTGTCTCGCAGCGACTCGGACAGCGTGGACAGTTCCTCGCTTGCGGCGGCGCTTTCCTCAGCGCTGGCCGCGACCTGCTGAGTGACTGATTGAATCTGCACAACCGCCTGTGCCACCTGCTGGATGCCTTTCGCCTGCTCCTGGCCCGCCGTGTTGACTTCGGTGACGAGCGTCGATACCCGGCGCGCGCTCTCAGTGATCTTGTGAAACACGCTTCCTACCTGCTCGAGGCGCACGTTGCCCTGCCGGGAATTAGCGACTGATTCGCCGATCAGAGCCTCGGTGTCCTTTGCCGCCTGGGAACAACGCTGCGCCAGATTTCGTACCTCTTCGGCGACAACCGCGAACCCCATACCCGCCTCGCCGGCGCGCGCTGCTTCAACGGCCGCGTTCAGGGCAAGGATGTTCGTCTGGAACGCGATCTCATCGATGACTTTGATGATCTTCGAGATCTTCTCGCTCGAGGTCTGGATCGACTGCATCGATTCCATCATCTGCTGGAGTGTGGCGTCTCCTTCCTGAATCGCTGCAGAGACGCTTTGAGCGACCTCTGCAGCCGCGCTGGACGCTTCTGCATTCTTCTGTGTGATGGCCGAGAGCTCTTCGGCGGACGCCGACGTCTCTTCGGCGCCGGCCGCCTGCTCCGAGGCGCCCTGTGAGAGAGACTGGCTCGAGGACGCGACCTGGGCCGCGCCGCTCGCGACCTGAGCTGCGCCGCTGGCAAGTTCGTCGACTGCCTTCCGGAGAATGCCGGTAATCGATCTGATCATGAAGAAAGCCAGCCCCACTCCGAGCACGGCGCTCACCGTCAGCAGCGTGATTACCCACCATCGGGCAGCCGCTGAGGCCGACTCCACCTCCGCCGCGTTCTTGTCGCCATTGCTCTTGTTGAAGTCGCGAAGCTCGTCCACAACTTTGCCGAGCCTCGCAAACGCGGCCGCGTCCTCAGCATTTATGATCTGAAGCGCCTCCTTTGCCTTTGCTTCACGGCTGAGCGGACGGATCTTCGGCCAGAGTGCCAGCCAGACATCGAGAGCCGGCGGGAGTTGGCTGAAAATCTCGCGATCCCGCGCTGTCGTGATGCTCTTCTGACAATCTGCGATGCTGCGCCGCAGATCGGCCTCGACCGCACCCATCTGCTGCTCGATTCCGTCCATCGCCTGGACGTTGTCGTGTGCAACATGCGTCAGCATCAGCATGCGAAGGTTCTTCGTGAGCGCATCGATGCGGCCCACCGAATAGACGCCGGGCAGACTGTCAATGGCGACCGCCTGCCCCTGATCTTTGATCGTGCCAATGCGAACCAGCGCCACAGTGCCGAGAGTCAAATTGAGCGCGAGCAGCGTGGCACAGAGCACGGTGACCTTCGCGCCTATTGTCTGGAACTTCATGGGTGCCTCCAAAGTGATCAGCGAGCCGGGAAAATGGCCGCTTGATGCACTTATCGGAAGGTCTGGAGGGTGTAAGACCAGGATAAGTCCGAACCCTGCGTCTCAGGCCATCACTGGTATCGGCCAGCGGTACTGGCCGCGGAAGATCTCGCTGAAAAGCGTGAGCACCGCATCGTGGATCGCTCCGTTGTCGGCGAGCAAATGCGGTGCTCTGATCCCCAGGCGTTCACCCGTCATCGTGGAGACGCGGCCGCCCGCCTCTTCAACCAGCAGCCAGCCCGCGGTGAAATCCCACGGGTTGAGGCCAAACTCCCAGAACCCATCCAGCCGCCCGCATGCGACGTATGCCAGATCGATCGCTGCCGAACCGCTGCGCCGCACCCCATGCGTCGCCATCGCCATCTGGTGATAAAAGTGAATGTTCACGTTCTGGTGGCGCTTGCGGCTGGGGAATCCGGTGGCTGCGAGCACGTCCTCCAGGCGTTTTGTCCGGGATACCCGCACGCGCTTGTTGTTCAGATACGCGCCGCCGCCGCGCTCCGCTGTGAAAAGCTCGGGACGGATCGGATCGAACACGACACCGGCGATTAACTCGTCGCCTTTTGCGAGCGCAATCGTCACGTTGAACACGGGATACCCGTGGGCGAAGTTCGTCGTTCCATCGAGAGGATCGACGTACCAGCGGTACTCCGAGCCACCTTCATGTCCGCCGCCCTCTTCGGCGACGACGCCGTGTGAGGGAAAGTGAGACCGCAGGCGCTCGACGATCAGCCGCTCGGAGGCGCGATCGGCCTCCGTCACGATATCGAAATCGCCCTTCAGCTCGAAACCGATTCTGCGCTCGAGGTACACGCTCAGCAGCGCGCCGGCTTCGCGCGCGATCTCGATCGCTGTTTCCAGATAGGACGCCATACTGAGGGAACCGGCGGGAGCCCTGCTACGAGAGCTCCCACAGATATTTGATGTCGTGTTTATAGACGAACAGGTTGGGAGCGCCCGTGCGAGTCAGGCGTATGAAGCATTCGTCAAAGAACTCGACCACACCCTGTACCTCGCTGTCGTCCGTAAGCCGGATGCGAACGGGCACACGCCTGTCGACCAGCTCTCTGAGATATCGCGTCTCTTGTCGCGTCTGTTCCGGGGCGCGCGTTTTGGATTTGGCCATCAGCGGGTGCCGCGGGCGCCGCGCTGCTCTGCGGACGGCCGCTCCGCGTCTGTGAAGTCCCCATAGTAACCACTGCGCGTCACCACGCGCAAACCCGAGCGGGCCACCCGCACGTCCGTGCGATGGAACGGATCCTTCGTCGGCCTGATGTTTCGCGGGTAGTAGCCGATCAGGTACTGCGTGCGCAGATCGCGCAGGATCTCGTCGAAAGCCTCGTTCAGCGAAGCCCCGAGCGAGGGCATGAACATGCGGCCGCCGGTGCTCGCGGTCATGGTAGTGAGCGCGTTCTCGCCGCCGATATTGCGTCCGGCGTCGTTGGTTATGGGAATCACCAGAATCGCGTACAGCACCGAGTCGGCCCGATGCAGCGCTTCGACGGCGTCACGGTACTTTTTGGTGCTGACGGTATCGGCGCCATCGGTCACGATTACCATCACGTGGCGCCCGTCTCTCTGTTCGAGATTGTCCGCGGCGAGCCAGATGGCGTCATACATGGCCGTGCCGGCCTCGGATTTCATCCCGCGTACTGCGCGTTCCAGCCGCTCGGCGTTGCGCGTGAAATCGCTGTGCTCGAGTACCTGCCAGTTGAAGCTGTACAGCGAAACGGCATCCTTCGGGTTACCTTCGCGGAACAAGGCTCGCAGAAACCGGGTAACCGATTCAGCCTGATACCTGAAATCCTTCGCGGTCGAAGCGCTGGTGTCGACCAGCAGCGCAACCGACAGTGGCTGTTCGGTGTGGCGCTCGAAAACGGCGATTTCCTGCGGAACGCCGTTATCAAGCACCGTGAATTCCTCTTTTTTCAGGTTGCCGATCGGATTGCCGAAATTGTCCTTCACCGTCGCGAGCAGGCGCACGAGGCGCACGTCTACGCGGATGGTTGTTTCCTGCGCCGAGAGGAATATCGCCGCCACCAGGCCAGCCACGCTCAGGGCTGCCGCTGAACCACCGAATCGTCCCACTCGCCTTCCACCCAGACTTCGCCGTCGGCGAAAAACTCCTTCTTCCAGATGGGCACCAGCCGTTTTACGCGATTGATCCCCTCGAGCGCAGCTTCGAACGCGGGCCCGCGGTGCGGCGCGGAAACCATGATGACGACGCTCGCCTCGCCGATCTCCATCGGTCCGAGCCGATGTACCATCCCGATGCGATCGACCGCGTACGCTCCGGCAATATCCTGCCCGATCTGCTGCATGACGCGGATAGCCATCGGTTCATAGCACTCGTACATCAGGTGACGGACTGGACGGCCCTTCGTGTTATCCCTTACAACACCTTCGAACGTTACCGCCGCGCCGTCCTGGCCGCGCAGCACCCGCCGGCGCAGATCGGCGGTGTCGATGGCACTGCGGGTAAGGGCGTAAAAGTGTCCCACCGGGTCGTTTGCCTGTTGAACATAACCCGCACCACCGCTCACAGGCGGCAGAAACGCAACCTCGTCGTTGTCCGCAAGTGGTGTGCAGAGTGCGGCAAACTGCTGGTTGCGAGCCGGCACGACGCTCGCCGCAAGCGCGTCCACGCGCGGGAAACGCTCGCGATAGCCTCCGAAAACAGTACCTACGGTGCTGCCTTCGGGTATCTCGAGAAGTTCTTCGGAGCAGCCCACAATGTCCTTTAACTGTCCGAAAAACAGCACCCTTACGCGCACCCCCGCATCGTAGCAGACGGCCTGAATCCACGGCCGGTTGCCGATAGAATCAGAGGCGACCCGTGTCACCCCGCATTGCACTGCTTAGCTTCCTGGCGGCCGTACTGGCGGCACAGGAGCGGCCGTCTCTCATCGACGGCGATCCATTCGACTGCTTCCGCATGAGCGGCGCGCCGGCTGCGACCCAGCTCATCGTCGACATCGAAGGCATGCCGTTCGCGCGCGCCTGGCGCATCCGCACCGAACGTGAGGCGGCGAATCCATGGGACATCCGGACCCGCTGCTTTGCCACTCGGCCCGCTTCCCGGGGAGATGTCGTCGTGGCTACGTTTTGGATGCGAACGGTGTCTGCCGGTAGCGGGTACACCACGTTTGTCGTTGAGAAGGGCCGGGAGCCGTATACCAAGTCTGTCGAGTGGACGGTTTCGGCCGGTTCGTCCTGGAAGAGGATCCAGATCCCCTTCACGATCGCAGAGACGTATACGGGCACCGGCGCGGAGCCCTACAACCTGTCTTTCTGGGTCACGCACCAGCTTCAGGAGATCGAGATCGGAGGTCTCACGGTCGAGAACTACGGCCACGGCGTCGCTTTCGGCGATCTTGGCCTGGCTGGGTGGCCCTACGAAGGTCACGAGCCCGATGCGCCCTGGCGTGCCGAGGCGGCCCGCCGCATCGATGAATATCGAAAGTCGGACCTGACGGTAGCCGTCCGCGACTCCGACGGCCGCGCGCTCGCCGGGGTTCCTGTGCGCGTGCGTATGAAGCGGCATGCTTTCGGCTTTGGGACGGCGGTCGCTGGGCAGGCGCTCATGGACATGTCCGAGAACGGCCGCCGCTACCGCGAGACGCTGCAGCAGAATTTCAACAAGACCGTGCTCGAGAACGACCTGAAATGGCCGTTCTGGGAAACCTGGGCGCGTGGGTCAGCGGCATTCGCCCTTGACTGGCTGCCGGCGAACGGACTTCCCGACGTGCGCGGGCACAACATCATCTGGCCTGGCCGCGCCAACCTGCCCGCCGATGTGGTTCGCCTGCTGAGCGACCCGGAGCGCCTCCGCACCCGCATCTACGATCACATCCGCGAAGTGGTCGAATACGCGCGCGGCAAGGTAACCGAATGGGATGTCATCAACGAGCCCTACTCGAACAAAGATGTGCAGGCAGTGCTCGGGGAAGAGGAGATGGCGGTGTGGTTCCGGAAAGCGCGCGAGATCGATCCGGACGCGAAGTTGTACGTCAACGACTACAACATCGTCGAGGCCGGCGGCTTCGACCTCCGGCATCAGAACGGTTACTACCGTATCATCAGGCTTCTGCTCGACAACGGGGCAGCGCTCGACGGCATCGGCATCCAGGGCCACTTCAATACCAACGTGACGCCGCCCGAACGCGTGTGGGAGATCTATGACCGGTTCGCCGAGTTCGGTAAAGACCTGCAGATCACCGAATTCGACATCAACACGGCCGATGAGGCCCTGCAGGCACGGTACACGCGCGATTTCCTGACCGCCTCCTTCGCGCATCCGGCGATCACGGGTTTCATGATCTGGGGCTTCTGGGAAGGGCGCCACTGGAAGCCGGCAGCCGCGATGTTTCGCCGGGACTGGAGCATCAAGCCGAACGGGGAAGCCTGGCG
>DASSSG010000752.1:0-6075 GCA_035708545.1 Bryobacteraceae bacterium
CCAAATCAAAAGTCATGGAGATGTCATTGATTTCGTTGATAGTAGGATCGAGCGTGCCACTTGTGAACTTCACGTCACGTCTGTGCGTGGTAACGCATTGTGCGTCACTCCACGCAGCAAAGAGCCGGCCAGACCTGGCGAGGCGGCACCCTGGCGGGAGCGAAGCGGGCTTTCGGTACGCGACGTGTCACATGGCCAGGCAGCGGCTCGCCCGATTCACGCGGGCCGGGGCAGAGCGCTCAGGGCCCCATAACGGCGATCGCGCGCGCGAAACCACGCAACCGCTTCGCTGAGTTCGCGCTCGCCGAAATCAGGCCAGGCGCAGTTGAGGAACAGCAGCTCGGCGTAGGCGCACTCCCACAGCAGGAAGTCGCTCAGACGCTGCTCGCCACCGGTCCGGATGAGCAGATCCACGTCGGGCGCCGGGTCGCCACCGCCCTGGGCACAACCGAGCGCCGCCGCGAAGTCAGTCCTTGTGGCGGGAGCTGTGGCGGCGGCGCGCAGGAGCATGTCGCGGCCGGAATAATCGACGGCGACGCGGACGTGTAACTGCGGGCCGAGTGCGGTCGCAGCTTCGGCGGCCGCAAGCAGTTCGAGAATACGCGGCGGCAGACGGTCGCGCCGGCCGATGAAACTCAGGCGGACGCCTGCGCCGGCCAGCTTTCCGACTTCTGTCGCCAGATAACGTTCAAACAGCGCCATAAGGCCTGCGACTTCGTCCTGGGGACGCTTCCAGTTGTCCGAGGAGAACGCGTAAAGCGTCATGGTTGCGATGCCCAGCGCGGGCGCCGCCTCGACGACGCGCCGGAGCGCTTCGACGCCGCGGTGATGGCCGGCAAGTCGCGGCAGCCCGCGGGCCGCCGCCCAGCGGCCGTTTCCATCCATGATTATTCCGATATGCAGTGTACTTTGCATTGTAAAGTTAGTCCCGTCGCGAATACGCGGGCGGTGCGGCACAGTCGAGCGCCCCGATTCAGCGCTTCCGCATCGCGCGGATCAGCGCCTCCATGTGATTGAGATATTTCTCGAGCGCTCTGCGGCCGACGGCGGTGAGCCGGTACTCGGTCCGGGGCACGCGGCCTTCAAAACCCTTGCGGCACGCGATGTAGCCCGCGTCTTCGAGTTTGCGCGCGTGGATACTCACGTTGCCGTCGGTAGCGTCGAGCAGCCGCTTCAGGTCGTTGAACGTGAGGCTTTCGTTCGCCGCGAGGGCGCTGACGATGCCGAGCCGCATCCGCTCATGAATCAGCCGGTCAAGCTCGGCCGGATTCGACGCCGGAGGGGTTTGGGAACGCTCCGGATCGATCTTTCGAGCAGCACTCGACTTAGCCACCGTACCTCCTTGCAATCACCAGGCCCGAGACGATATGAACAGCGCCGAAACCAGCGGCGAGCAGCAGGTTGTGCCACGCGGCCGGAGCGAGCAGCGCGACAGCACCGAAAGACATGAAGACAGCGCCAGTAGCCGGCACCACGCGCACCGAGAAAGCGCCTCCCGTAATCACGGCCGCACCATAGAGCGAAAGCCACAACCCGGGCAGAACGCCGTAATTGCCGCTGCGCGCGAGTGCGGCCGTCAGGACAGCGCCCGCAATCACCGGCGGCCCGAAACCCAGGGCAAACTTGCGGCCCGCCGGCGACAGCACTGAGTCGCTGCGGCGGCGCGCCTTGAGGTGCATGGCAACAGCGCCGGTGGCAATGGCCAGCACTGAAGCGCACAGCCAGACGGCCAGCCAGCGCTCGCGGCTCGGCTGCATGGCCGCGAGTGCAGAGGCTGCAACGGCGATTAGTCCCATAGCGACGCCACCCCATCCGGGCACGCCCGTGAAGGAGCCGGCTCGCTCCATGGTGTCGCGAATATAGCGCAGGTTCTCGAGCGCATGGTCGTGAATGCCGACCGGGCCTGACACGCTATACAGTATATCGCGGGCGGCGACGCGCATCAAGTGCTTTGCATTGACAAGTCAATCGGCCGCCGGACGCGAATGAACAGTGCCTCCGGCTGCCCACGAACGGCTTGCGGCAGCGCGCGATTCAGCCTGGGACTGAATCGCAGATCTCGCCGATCTTCGCCAGCAACTGGTCAGCGGTGAACGGTTTTTCGAGATGCCTGGTGTTCGACAGGGCACCGCTCTGGATCAGAGGGTGATCCGTATACCCCGACAGAAACAGCACGCGCAGCTGCGCATGCTCGCGCAGCAGCCGATTTGCCAGATCCACACCGCTGATTCCCGGCATCACCACGTCGGTAACGAGCAGATCGAGGCCGGCAAGCTCGTGGTTGGGGATGCGCAGGGCCTCCTCGCCGTTTCTGCGCGGAAGCACCGAGTACCCGGCTCGGGTAAGCATGCGAACGGCGAGTTCTCTGACGGCGTCCTCATCTTCGACAAGAAGAACCCGGCGCGTGCGGCAAGCGCCGGGACTCGCCGTGCCGGCAACCGGCGGCGGCGTGTGCACCGTGTGGCCGACAATCGGAAAAGAAACTTCGAATCTCGTACCCCGTCCGGGTTCGCTCTCGACGCTGATCTGAGCCTGGTTGTCCTGCACGATCCGCTGCACGACCGAGAGCCCCAGCCCCGTTCCTCTTCCCGTTTCCTTGGTCGTGAAGAAGGGCTCAAAAATCCGCCCCTTGATCGCGGGCGCGATACCGTGGCCGGTGTCGCTTACCACGAGCACGGCATACGCCCCCGGGGATCCGTTATCGGCCTGCGCTTCTCGACCGGAAGTGCGACTTCTTGTGGCGATGCGCAGATCGCCGCCCGAGGGCATGGCATCGCGCGCATTCACACTCAGGTTCATGACGATCTGCTCGATCTGATTGCGATCGGCCCGAATGTTGCCGATGCCCGGATCGAGCTCTATATGAAGCACCACATCTTCGCCGATGAGGCGGCGAAGCATGCCTTCCATGCCGGTGATGATGGCGTTGAGGTCGACCGTTTCCGGCTGAACGAGCTGTTTTCGGCTGAATGCGAGAAGGCGCTGTGTAAGTCCGGCTGCCCGCTCAGCGGCCTTCAGGACTTCGTCCATGCTGTTTCGGGCCGGGTGAGTCTCGCCCAGAGATTCAGCGACAGCGTGGCCGTAGCCGAGAATGATCGTCAGCAGGTTATTGAAATCGTGCGCAACGCCTCCGGCGAGTTGCCCCACAGCCTCGACCTTCTGGGCGTGGCGCAACTGTTCCCTGAGCTCCCGCTCTTCGGTGACGTCCTTGAGATACAGCGCGACGCCTCCCGCAAGGGGGTACGCGTGCACCTCGAACCAGGCATTCAGCAATGGCGAAAACACCTCTGTCTGCCGCGCAGCGTTGTCGCGCAGGGTTTCACGAATCGTATCTGCAAAGTTCCCCACCGCGAGCTGCGGGAATTGCTCCCACACGACAGCTCCCACGGGATTGGCGCCGCCGAACAGCCGTGACTGCGCGCGCTGGTTTGCGTACGTGACGCGTCCGTCCGGACCTGCTGCGAACACACAGTCCGTCGTGCTCTCCAGAACTGAATTGAGCCGGTCGGCGGCCTCCTGTAACTCCTCCGCGTGCTGCCTGCCCGCTTCGAGCCGCTCGACATAAAGCCGGTACGACCGGTACGTGATATAAACGATCGGCAGAATAAGAACGGCAACCTGCCAGCCGTACGAACGCGTGAGGTGGCCGAACAAAGCGGCCAGACAGCCACCCGCGAGGTAGTAAGGAAAAGACCAGAAATAGCAGTCACGCCATGTCGCCAGAATCGCCCGGTGCTCGGTGAGCGCGAGGACGATTGCCACGGTGAAGGTATTCGCAACGTAGAACGCGAAGGTAGCCGCAGCCAGCCGCCATGGCAGTGGAAGGAAGCCCGCCAGTGCCGGCGCCGTATACACCGAATTGGCGATCACAACCGAGATGACCAATCCGGCAGCGCTGAAAATCACCTTCACGGTTTGCGGGGGCCGCTCAGGCCGCCAGAAGGACTGAACGAGCGCCGCCACGACAGCGATCAGCAGCGTCTCGGCGACGCTGAGCTCGACGATTCCGATCAGAAGAAAGAGAAACAGAACCGACATCGTGCCGCTGACGCCCGGCAGCCGGACCTTCATTCCAGCCGCGATCACCGCCATCGTGAGATACGCCCCGAAACGGAATTTTTCGGTGATGGCCAGCGCAGGGAGATACAGCGCCAGCGCAGCACAACCGAGTGCGATGACGGCGGCCACATAGATTCGGGTGACAAATGACATGAGCTACTGCCGTGAGTCAGACACCCTCGCCACAACCGTAAGATAGTCGTCGCCGGGATGCTTCAAAACTGAATCGCCGCACCTGGTATTTCATCGGACCGTCTTCAACCGCGCGATATGAGCGCCACACAACATCAGCGGAAGAGCGCGACTACACCACCCGATCCATTGTGCCGCAGAGTACTGGACCTGTCTGTTAAGCGATACTATCGTACTGTATTCGCGCAGCCCTTAGGCCTGACGAACGGTCAGGGCCACTTTGGTACGGCCGCTACGAGTTGGCGCGTGTATGAGTGCGCTGGCGACGCGAGGACCTGCGCTACCGGACCGCATTCGATGATCGCGCCCTCGTGAAGGATGGCCAGGCGCTGGCACACTCCCGCTACCGCGGGCAGATCATGGGAAATGAGCAGGACACTCGTGCCCTCATTGCTCATTCCGACGATCAGAGCCAGAACCTCCTTTTGCGTGATCACGTCAACGGCGCTGGTCGGTTCGTCGGCCACGATGAGCGCAGGCGAGTGCAGGAGTGCCATAACAATCAGCACGCGCTGCGCCTGACCGACGCTCACCTCGCGCGGAAACCGTCTCAGAAACTCGGGGCTCGCCGGTAAACCGGCCGAAGCGAGGAGCTTCATCACGCGCGGCTCCTGATCAGGCCATCGCTCACGGGAGTGAGCGACCCAGGCCTCGCGAAGGTGTGTACCGATCCTGAGGGCGGGATTCAGTGCCGCGACAGGGCTCTGTGGTATGAAGCTGACCGAGCGGCCTCGCAGTTTTCGAAGCTGCCGCTGGCTGGCGCGCGTGACATCCTGGCCAAGAAGTAATGTCCGGCCGGAGATTGTCGCGCCCGTATGGTCGAGGAGCCGGAGAATGGCGTGTGCGAAGGTACTTTTACCCGAACCGCTCTGGCCTACTAAACCGACGATCTCTCCTGCATAGACCTCAATCGCAACGTGCCGGAGCACGCCCGGCCTGCCTGGGTAATTCACCGAGAGTTCGGCCGACAGCACGGGAGCCCGCGGATCAGTTGCGGGCTCGCCGGGCCGGCGTGGAGAGGAAGAGATGCTCGACATTCCAGAAGACATGCGGCGGGTGGGCGGAGGGTGCGGCGTTACGCAGCGACGGCGACAGGCCGATGAGCACGTCCGGGTTTACAAGATAGACGATCGGCGCGTACTCCGCCAGTAATTCCTGCACGCGATCGAATGCCCTCTTTCTTGCGTTCGCGTCGGCGGTCTCGGCCTGCTGCCTGACCAGCGCGTCGATCTCGGCTTCCCACGCTGTCGCCGGTGTACTCTGGCCGGGGTTCCAGGCGTGATGGCTGCCTGAACTGAGCCAGACGTTGGATTGCGTATTTGGATCGACTTCCACGTTGGCGAATCCCAGAAGGCAGCTTTCGTACCGGTTCGATGACGTGATTCGCTCGATCAGCGACTGAAACTCCAGAGGCGTGAAGTTCACGCGAATTCCGATTTTTGCGAGATCCTGCTGGAGCAGCGCGCCCATCTGAGTTCGAGTGCGGGAGCCCGCATTGGTGATCATCGAGAACTCGACCGGGTTGCCATCACGATCGCGCAGAGTCCCCCGATCGAGACGAAACCCGTCCTGCGCGAGCAGTTTCACGGCGGCTTCGACGTCGTGCCGGGGAGGCCTCAGCGCACGGTTGAACCAGAATCGGTTCGCCTGTGACACAGATCCCGCGGCGGCGTGAGCATAGCCGCGATACACGAGCTTGATGATATCGTCGCGGTTGATGGCGGCAGACACGGCGCGGCGGAAGGGCCTCGACTGAAACCAGCGCCTGGTGTGGCGCGGAATCGGGGCATTCGGGACCTGGTTGAACCACAGGAACTCGGAATC
>DASSSG010000753.1:0-11637 GCA_035708545.1 Bryobacteraceae bacterium
CGTAGGAATTCAGATAGTTCGCCGTGTAGCCGGTCGTCCCCGTTGCATTCGCGCTGAAAGTCAGGCTGCCTCGCGGCCCCGCTCCTACTTCAGGCTGCCAGTGGTCCATGTGATACCGGATCAGATCGAAGCCCCAGCGCAACTCGTGCGCTCCGCTGATGCGGGTCGCGTTTGTCGTGTACGTGTAGGCGCGCTCCTTGCGAAACAGAGGCAGGTATCCGAAGCTGTTACCCCAACCTGTAAATCCGTGGCTGATCGTCGGCATTCCGCTGTAGCAGAGCCCATTGCCCGATGGCGGACATGCATTCTTCACCTGCTCGGCACCGGCGGCATAGCCGCTTACCACCGGATCGTTCGTGTTGGGGATGCCCCATACCTGTGAGCCGATGTTGCTTCCGAAATCCGGCGCATACCGGATCTGATCGAAGTTCGTCACGGCGAGCGTACTGTCCAGCACGAACCTCGGGGAGATCGTCCAGGTCTGGCCGAACGTATAGATGTTGACGTCCATCGTGTTCGTGCCGGGGCTGCCTGCACGGCTCAGGCCGGGACCGCCCACCTCGCCGAGCGCGAAGCGTGCGTTCCAGTAACCGTCCATGCGGCTGTACTTGCCCCATGTTGAGAACGTTGTGCGCGGGTTCCAGTTGATCTTGAGGTCGTAATTCTCGCGGTCCAGGACCTCGGTTGCTGAATTGTAGTAGTTGTTCAGAGTGCCCTGCGACGTGCCCGGCAGGTTCGGCAGCGGCGCCTTTTCCTGGATGCGCCTGCTGATGGCGTGAATGCGATCGGCCGGGATGCGGTTGTTCGGGAACGGAGTCCGGCCGGCGCCGTTCGACTGCCCCGTCAGGGGATCATAGATCGTCGCTGCCAGGCCGCTGAAATCGCCGTTGCGTATGGCCTGCGTCGGCACCGAATATGGTGTCGGCGAGACGCCGGTGCGCTCACGCGTTCCCTCGAAGCTGCCGAAGAAGAACAGCCGATCTCTGATAATGGGTCCGCCGAGGGTCCCGCCGAAGATGTTGAAGATCGATTTCGCCTTGCCCTGATTGGCGGGCAGAAAGAAGTTGCGCGCATAGAGCCGCTGGTTGTCATGATAGTGGTACGCGACTCCGTGCAGTTCGTTGGTACCGCTCCTCGTTGCGACGGTCATCGCCGCGCCTCCGGCCATGCCCTGCTCGGCATCGAAAGAGCCTGTGGTGACGTTCACGGTGTCGATCGATTCGACAGGCGGGACGTAGACCAGGTGCTGCGGCAGCCAGATGAAAACATTGGTCGCGCCGTCCACGCGCGTCCTGTTGTTGTTCAGGGCCGTCCCGTTGACGTTCGTGCCGAGCGCGCGGCCGATCGCATCGCCTAGATGCTGAAAGTTCGTCGGTGTCGCCCCCGGAACGAGATTCAGAAGGCCCTGGAAGTTGCGGTAATTAGAGAGCGGCAGGTTCGTGATCTCACGGCTCGTGATCTCGGTTCGCACATCGGATTTATCGGTCTGCAGGACCACGCCGGTTGCCGACACGGTGATCTGCTCGGTCATCGTGCCCACTTCGAGCTTCATGTCCGATCGCGTAACCATGTTGATAGTCACAGCGACGCTCTCGCGCGTCACCGTCCGGAACCCCGGGGCTGAGACCCTCAGGTTATAGATCCCGGGCAGCACGTTGACAAGCGAGTACCGGCCCGACGAATCGGTTGTGGTCTCGCGAGCCGCTCGCGTGTCCTGGCTGACGATTGCCACCGTTGCGTTGGGAACGAAGGCTTCGCTCTGATCCACGACCGTGCCGACAATCGAGCCGTACAGCACCTGCGCGCCGGCTTGTCGTGTGACGATGCTCAGGAGAATCAGCAGTGCAAGTAAGCCTGCTCGTGCCATGGTGCCCGAACCTCCCCTTGTGGTGGGTTGATGCAACCTCCGGCCAGCGGCCGGTTTACGATGTATCCGGCAACGCGGATTGGGCCAGTATAGCGCCGGAGGCGGTCCACTGGTTATAGGTACCAACACGTTGCGACGGCAGAACGCTTTCAGCAGCCGGGTCGCGTCCCCGCCACCTGCGTGATCTTCTGTATCTGAAGTGCGTTGACACTTGCTGACGCGCGCGGCTCCGAAAGCCGAGCCACGAGCGTGAGGGAGTGGTAAAGGTATTTGCGAAACGGCAGAGTAGTTCTACGCCGGAAGTCCATGCAAGGCCAGGAGCACACTGCTGGCGGTGCCGAGGCGTCGCCGATCCTGTTAATTGGCCTGCCGCACCTGCACGCTCGTTTGAAACGCACTATAATTCAATCAACCGACATTCTCGAGTTCCGGTTCCGACCAGAACGAATGCTGCGCCGGACGACGCCATCCGGCGCCAGGTGGTCAGTGGCATCGCTGACCGGCGATGCCGGAAAGTGAGGCTTCATGCATCCTCTGCTCAGGGCGGCCGCGTGCGTCATCGCGCTGTGCGGGCTCGCCGCTGCTCAAACGGTCACCGGCACGCTTGACGGGCACGTCAGCGATCCCGGCGGCGCCGCGGTGCCCAACGTAAAGATAGCCGCGCGCAACGCAGAGACCGGATTCGAACGCACGACCGTGACGAACGAGACCGGGTACTTCCAGCTCGCATTTGTCCCAATCGGCCGCTATGACGTGGTGGCCGAGGCCCGGGGATTCGCGACGGTGACAGCCAAAGACGTCGAGATAACGCTCAACAAAACAACCACTGTGCCGCTGACCCTGCGCGTCTCGTCCGTTCAGGAATCGGTGACAGTCACCGATGTCGCGCCGCTGATCGACGTGACGAGCGGGCAAGTACGCCGCTCGCTCGACGACAGGCTCGTCAGCGTGTTGCCCAGTTCGCGCAACTTCCTCGGTTTCGTCGCCCTCTTTCCCGGGTTTCAGACCAATCCTACTTCGGGGCAGAACAACTACACACTCTCGAGCGGAAGCTCAGTGTCATTCAATGGTACGGGAACGCGTGGAACAACTTTCCTTACCGACGGCGTATCGAATGATGATCAGAGCGAAAACCAGAACCGCCAGGGCGTAAATATCAGCACGATCAAGGAAATGCAGATCCTGACGAATAATTTCGCGCCCGAGTTCGGCCGCGGCTTTGGCGCCGTCGTGTTAGTGCAGACTAAGTCAGGTTCGAACGCCACCCATGGCGAAGGTTACTGGTATCACCAGAACTCGGCGCTGAACGCCCGGAGCTGGCCCGCGAACGCGGCCGGTATGCGCATTGATCCGGCCGGCAGGCTCGTCCCGAACGTTGCGAAAGCGAGTACGAAGAACCACCGGGCCGGCGGCACGCTGGGCGGCGCGATCTTTCGCGACAAGCTTTTTTATTTCGGGTCGCTGGATCGGTTCTGGGCCCCAGGCACCACGTCTCTGACCAGCTATGTCCTGCCCTCCGAGTGGCGCACGCCGCAGGTCGATCCGTCTCTCCCCGACGCTGCCGCACGCCGCGTATGGATCCAGAGCATCATCGATCGCTTCCCGAAAGACCTGCAGCCAAACAACCCGAATATCAGTCCCTGGGCCTACACGGCGCCCGTCCCACGCTCCCGCCACGATCATGATTACAGCGGCCGGATTGACTGGCAGGCGAACACGAATAATCTCTTTTACGGCCGGTATCAGTACTCGACCTTCTATAGCGCAGTTACCAAAGAAATCGTGAAGGGCGAGAACGTGAAGTCCGATCATCGCTTCCAGAGCATCGGCCTGACGCACACGCACGTGTTTTCGCCCACCACGACAGGCGAGTTCCGGTTCGGGTTCGGCCGCCGCCGCATTCTCGTCGACTTCCTCGAGGGCGATTACCCGCCGATCGTGCGCTTCAATTATCCCGGTTTCGGACCGATCATAGGCAATGCCAGCTCCTATCCGCAGAAGCGTTACCAGAACGACTTCCAGTACGTGTACAACGTGGCGACGCAGCTCGGCTCGAAGCACACGCTGAAGGCCGGCACCGATATCCGCCGCACGCAGCTCAACGACTGGGCGGAGAACTACAATCGCGGCTTCTGGTCCTTCGGCTCGCAGGGCGGCTTCAACAACATGGAGAACTTTCTGCGGGGTGTCGTGAACAACTTCACGATCGCCTACGGTCCGCCGTACATCGGGCTGCGGATGCTTGAAACGAACTTCTACGCACAGGACGACTGGAGGGTTGCACCGAGCCTGACCCTGAACATCGGAATGCGTTTCGAGTATGTCGGCGAGCCGGTCGAAGTGAACAATCTGTACGACTCCGGTTACGGCGCCGACACGTACTTCGAGCCGCGCTTCGGTTTCGCGTGGTCGCCTCGCTGGTCGGGCGGGCTCCTCGGGCGGCTCACCGGAGGACCGGGGAATACGTCGATCCGCGGCGGCTTCGGGATGTTCCACGGCCGCATCTACCAATCGATCTTCAGCCAGATCGGAGCGAGCACGCGCTTCAACCCGCCCACCGCGGCAACGCTCGGTTTCTCGAACCCGAACCAATCTGTTGCGGATCCCACCGGCGGCTTCGTATTTCGGCCCGGACCGCCCACGGCTCAGGTGAGCCTCGCGAACGTGGATCCCCACCTGCACAATCCCTACACCGAGCAGTGGAATTTCACCATCGAACGAAACCTGCCCTGGAACGCGGCCTTTCAGGCTGGATATCTCGGCAACCGCGGCATCGGGCTGATCTTTTATAACTGGCGCAACCGCGCGCAATTCCCGATTACATCGACCCAGCCGGCTAATTACACCGGAAGCGGCCTGTTCCCGGGCGTCAGGTTCGACAAGATCGATGCCAACCTGTTCAACCCGAGCCCGGCGCCAGGGTTCATTTCGCTGCAGCAGAGCTGGACGAACGCGCGTCGGCCGGATGGGCGCTACGGGCTGATCCTCGAGGTGTCGAACGGCGCGTGGTCTTACTACAACGCGCTGCAGCTACAGTACACGCAGCGCTCGCGACGCGGGCTGACCGCCCAGGTCGGGTACACGTGGTCGAAGAACATCGACACGGGTTCCGAGGCGACGAGCGTGGGTGCTGGCGACATCAATGCGGTCGTCAGCGAGTTCCAGGGAGCGCGAAGCCTGCGCGGGCTGAGCCGCCTCAGCCAGCCGCATCGCTTCACCGCGAGTTACCTGTACGAGCTGCCGCTATGGCGTAACCAGAAAGGCCCTGACGGGTTGAACCGCTACGTCGCCGGGCTGCTGGGCCGCGCGTTCGGCGGATGGCAGGTGTCCGGAGTAACTACATACGGCTCCGGGAATCCATTTACCGTGTTCTTGGGCTACGACCTGAACGGCGACAGCATCGTTGGCGACCGGCCGTTCCTACTCGATCCGTCGATCCTCGGCCGATCCGTCGACAATGGCCGCACGAATCCGGCGACCGGCAAACGCTACAGCGTCGAGCAACTGCCCGTCACTGCGTTCTTCCCGGACTCGTCTTTCGTCGCCAACCGCAACTGGCCCTGGTATCCCGGCAGCGGGATCGTCGGCAGCCTCGGCCGAAACACGTTCTGGTCCCATGGCCAGCGTAACTGGGACATAGCCGTGATCAAGAACGTTCGCGTCTACGGCGAGCGGCACAATATCCAGTTCCGCGCCGAAGCCTTCAATGCATTCAATCGGGTTCAGTTCGACTTTCCGGCCTACCTGTCCGTCGTCGATACGTCGGTGGCAGGGTGGCGTATCCAGCCGAGATTCGGAGAGATCACGAGCCAGCGCAACGGGCCGAGGTCGATGCAGATGTCGTTGCGGTATATCTTCTGAAGGCACAGCCTGGCGGCCGCGGCCGTGCCGCCAGGCACGGATGGGCAGCCTGTCCGCCCCCGAAGGCGCGCAACGTAGCATCTGCGAGGCAGCCGCACATCGAACCTGATAACATCTCCCGATGTGAAAAGGCGGCACTTTATAGGGACGACCATGGTTTCCTCGGCGCTGCCGGCGCCCGCGGTACCGCTGTTGCAAACTGCGGCCACGGCAGCGCGACCGGCGATAAAGATTACGGACATCAGGACGTATCTGGTTGGGATCGGCAGTCGCAATCTTGTCTTCGTGAAGATCGAGACAGATCAGGGCATCCACGGGATCGGCGAAGCTTACTCCGCCGGCCCCGACGAAGCGACCGTCGCAGCAATCGCTGATTTCAGGCGCTGGCTCATCGGTCAGGACCCGCGCAACATCGAACACCTCTGGGCCATGATGTACAACTTCACCCGGTTCCCCGGAGGGCTCGTCATCAACTCAGCCATCAGCGGCATCGAGCACGCGCTGTGGGACATCTCGGGGAAGGCGGCTGGCGTACCCGTTTACATACTGCTCGGCGGCCGTTGCCGCGACAGGATCCGCGTCTATCAAAGTGCCGGAGGGAAAGAGCCCCGGGAAGTAGCCGAAAACGCCAGAGCCCTTGTGGAAAAGTACGGCTACACAGCCGTCAAGATGTCGCCGCATCCTCCCGGCGGCAACGCCCTCCCGTACAATCGCGTGACCCGGGTCGCAGGCCAGCGCGTCAGGGCCGTGCGCGAGGCTCTGGGCCCTGACGTGGACATCGGCGTCGACATTCACGCGAAGTTCTTCGAGGTCTCGCGTGCGGCGCGAATGGCGCGAGAAATCGAACCTTACAATCCGATGTGGCTCGAAGAACCGATCCGTCCGGAGAATGCGGATGCGATGGCTAAGCTCTCGGAGCGCGTGAACATCCCGCTCGCGAGCGGCGAGTGCAACTACACGAAATACGAGTTCCAGAAGATACTTGCCGCCGAAGCGCTCGATATCGTACAGCCGGATATCTGCTGCTGCGGCGGCATGCTCGAAATGAAGAAGATCGCCGCGATGGCCGAGGCCAACTACGTGGTAGTTGCGCCTCATAATCCAATGGGCCCCGTCGCGACAACGGTCAACGTCCACTTCGCGGCTTCAACGCCGAACTTTTTTATCCTCGAATACCACCCGGACGACAGAGCGCCTCGAAAAGATCTCCTGAAGGAGCCGCTGATGGTGAAGGACGGCTATATTCCGCTCCCGACGAAACCGGGTTGGGGCATTGAGCTGAACGAGGAAGCGTTCCGGCACTATCCCCCGAGGCCGTGGCGGCGGGGCTTCGAATACCGAGCCGATGGCTCGGTCGCATATATATGATGCACGCGCTCGTCCTGCTGTCAGCCGCCCTCCAGAATCCCGATTTCGAATACCTCTATCGAGAAGCGCTCGCAATCCGCGAAAGGCAGCTCGGTAACGAGCACCCGAAGGTCGCAGCCAGTCTCATTGATCTCGCTCTGTATCTGAAAGGCAGAGGCGACACAGCCGAGCCGCGGCAACTGCTCCGCCGGGCAGTCGCCGTCTACGAAAAAACAAACGCGGCACAGGTCGCCGTCGCCCTCGAACACCTGGCCGAACTGTTGCAGCCCTCTGAAGCGGAACCGCTCCTTCGGCGAGCCCTCGCCTCCAGTCCCGATAGGCCGCACCTGCTGTTGAAACTTGCCGACCTGCTGGAGCGCCGGGGCAAACTCGATGAAGCCGAGTCGCTCTACCGCCGCGCCCTGGCGCGTCAGGAGAGCACAATGGCGGAAACAGATCCCGCCATTGCCGCGACCTGCAACAATCTCGGCCTCATCATCGAGGGCCGAGGCCAACCAGCGGAGGCGGGCGTTTTGTTCAGCCGCGCAGTTTCAATCTATGAACGAGCCTATGGGCGAAGGCACCCCGAGTACGCGACTGCGCTGACGAATCTCGCCGGTACGCTGCGCGCTCGCGGCGACGCAGCTTCGGCAGTGCCGCTGCTCGAGCAGGCGCACACCGTGCTCGAGAGCACGCTCGGACCGGATCATGCCCACACGCGTCAGGCGTGCACTAGTTTAGCTTCCGCGCTGGCCGAAGCCGGTGATCGCGCGGCCGCAGGAGCGATTCAGCGCCGCTGCCGCTGAACACGCCGATCCAGTGATTCGTGAAGGCGAGATTTGGCTGCGGCTTCACCTTCGGCATGTGGCAGCCCACGCAGTCGGAACCCGCGGCAGCAGCGTGCGCCGGAAGCTGGTGGCAAGACCGGCAACGCGCGTTGTAGGACACCGCTGAACGTTCGAGCTCCACATGCGGATCGTGGCAGGTCGTGCACCTCAGCCTGCCTGCGCTCATCTCGAAACACATGCTTCGGCTGAGGTACACCGGTTGGTGCCGAACATTCCAGGCGTCAGTCCAGTCGATGCTGTTTGCATCAGACGCAGGAGGGCGGTGACAAGTCCCGCATAGCGTATACATTGCCGAACTTTCCAGCTTTGCCGGATTCACGATGCCGGCCCTGCCGCGTGCCTTCACATGCGCAGCGCCCGGACCGTGGCAGGCTTCGCAGCGCACGCCCGGCTCGCTCGGTTCGACTCGCAGGCCATCGCGGAGCTGCAATCGCCCCGTCGAGTGACATTGAAAGCAGCGCAGGATTGCGGAATCGGGTGCGAACGTCGCGTACACAACGCCCAGCGCCTCGACTGCCGAGGCGGACCGCAGCGCTCTGTGGCCCGGAGTCGCCGCAAGCGATTTCGTTGATGCGTACCAGCTCAGGTGGTGCTCTATATAGCCATCCTCATCCAGCTGGCTAACGAAGGTCACTGCCTGCTGTCCCGCCCCGAACGCCCACTCGACATCGATTCTGGTCTCCCGCTCACCGTCGAAAACGGCGTTGATGATGCGGTTTCGACTCCGGGTCCACGACAATCGGTAATCCGGCGGACGGTACGCGATGTGCTGCTCGGGGAACGAGTCAGCCAGTGGATGCTCAGTGGCGCGGCGCAGCGCTCGTGCATGCTCGCTCCGAGCCTGCAACTCGTACTGCCTGGGATGACAGCCCGCACAGACTCGCGCGCCCACCCAGGCAGTCTCCGCGTCGAGCGCTCCCGCCAGGAGGAACACGGATATGAGCGTGCGCGACATGCGGCAGAGCCAGCGTATAATAGCACCCCGTCGGGATTATGCGGCTCTGGACCACACTGGTGTGCTGCGGCAGCCTGTTCGCGGCAGACACCGATGCGCAGCTGATGCGAATCTGGGCCGACGCGCTGACCAATACTCTTGGCGCCCCGTCGCGCGACGGCCGCTGGCTTTCCTTCGTGGATGCCCGGACCGGCGATCTGGCCGTTCGGGATCTGCGAAGCGGCAGCATACGACGCCTCACGCATAACAGTGCCAGGGGCGAGTTCGCATACTTTTCCTCCATTTCTCCCGAGTCGAAATACGTCGCGTATGCCTGGTTCAATAATGAGAAATACTACGATCTGCGCGTTACCGGTATCGAGGGCGGCGACACTCGCGTAATCTACCGAAACGAAGAAGCCGGATTCGTGCAGCCGTGCGCCTGGTCACCGGACGGCACGCAGATCCTCACGCTGTTCTTCCGCAAAGACAACACCAGCCAAATCGCGCTCGTACCGGTCGATGGCAAACCGGTGCGCGTGTTGAAGTCGCTGAACTGGGTGTACCCAAAGCGCATGGACTTCTCGCCGGACGGCAGGTTCATCGTCTACGATTCGTTCGCGCGTGACGGGTCGCCGGAACGCGACATTTACCTGCTCGCCGCCGACGGCAGCCGCGAGACCATGCTGGTCGAACACCCGGCAAATGATCTGTTTCCGCTGTGGAGCCCGGATGGTTCCGCCGTCTATTTTGCGAGCGATCGCGGCCGCTCGATGGATCTGTGGCGGGTCCCCGTGCGGGCAAGCGCGCCCCAGCTCGTCAGACGCGATATCGGCCGATTCCTGCCAATGGGCTTTACCTCCGGCGGCACACTCTACTACGGGGTACGCGAAGGCCTGACAGACATCTTCATCGCGAACCCCAGTCCCGTGCCGCTGCCAACGAAGTTTCGCGGCCGCAACAGCGCTCCGGAGTGGTCCCCCGATGGACATCGGATCGCGTTCCTCTCGCGCCGCGGCACCGAGAACTATGGCCAGGAGTCGCGCGCAATCGTCATTCACTCCATCGCTTCCGGCGAAGAGCACGAGCTCGCAGCCGCGCTCGCGCATATCGAGCGTCTCCGCTGGTCGCCTGACGGCAAGCAGCTCCTGATATCGGGCAGTGATGGCAAGGGCCGCGGCGGAATCTATACGATCGACACCGGCACGGGCGCGCTGAAGCCTGTCATCGCCGAGCCTGGCGCGAATTTCCGCGGATTCGAAGCGGCCTGGCTGGAGGATGGCACGATTGCGTACGTGCGCGATCGCCGGCTGCACGTCAGCGGCAGGCAAATCGCGTCGCTGCCGTGCGATCCCTCACACGTCGCTGCTTCCGGCCGCGGGAAGAAGCTCGCGTTCGCTTGTGAGAACTCGATCCACGTCATCTCAGGCACCGGAGAGACGTCCGGAATCAGTGCCGGCCAGCGCATCACGGGACTGCGCTGGACGCGCGACGGTGAACTGCTGTTCACTGTGGGACCGGCTGTTTACCAAATCGGACAGGCGGCACCCATCGCGAAATTCGCCGGTTCTCGCGGAGACATCAGCCTGCATCCCGACGGCAGACGAATCGCATTCACCGCGGGCGATACGCGGTCCGAAGTGTGGGCGCTGCGCACCAGAGAATAGCCATGCGTGCCTGTGTTTTGTTCGTTGCAGCTTTGTCGGTCGCGGCCGAACAGCCGCCGCTCGGCCTTGACGCGTATGTCCCCGCGCCCGGGGACAACCCGTCTACACCGGAGAAAATCGCGCTCGGCCGCCAGCTCTTCCACGACAAGCGGCTGTCGCGCGACAACAGCTTCTCCTGCGCGACCTGTCATAACCCCGAGCGCGCGTTCACAGACGACAAGCCGCTTGCCATCGGTGTTGCACAGCGAAAAGGGACGCGCCGATCGCCGGCTATCATTAACCGCGGCTACGGCCGCTCGTTTTTCTGGGATGGCCGCACCTCCGTTCTGGAAGAGCAGGTCCTGCTGCCGATCGTCAATCCGGTCGAAATGGATCTCAGCCTCGACGAGATTCCCGGCCGTACCGGTCTCGACGCGAAAACGGTCGCCAGCGCGCTGGCGACCTACGTTCGGAGCATTCTTGCCGGTGATTCGCCTTTCGACCGCTACATCGCGGGCGATCGGTCCGCGCTGAGCGACTCCGCCCGGCGAGGTCTCGCTCTCTTCCGCGGAAAAGGCAATTGTGCGACATGCCACGTTGGCCCGAACCTGACCGACGAGAAGTTTCATAACACCGGCGTGGGCTGGAATGGCGCGAGCTTCAGCGATCGCGGCAGAGCCGGCGTGTCGGGCCGCAGGGAAGACGAGGGCGCCTTCAAAACACCGACACTACGCGAGGTCGCGAGGCGCGCCCCTTACATGCATGACGGACGTCTCGCCACACTCGAGGAAGTGATCGCTTTTTACGATGAAGGCGGCACGCGGAACCCGAGTCTCGATTCAGAGATCCGCCCGCTGCGATTGAAGGAACAGGAAAAGGCCGACCTTCTCGCGTTCCTCCACGCGCTCACCGGCACGGTTCGGCAATAAATTACCACCGGAATCGGCCGCTGTATTGAAACTGCCGGCCGGAGTATCCGGCCCGCATATTGACCACGCGACCGAACACGGAGCTGTTCCGGTCCGTCGACGGGTCCGCGCCCATAAAGCTGTTAGTGAAGTTGTAAGACTCCATCTTCAGCTCGAAACGCACGCGCTCGGTAATGGCGAACTCCTTGGCGAACGTCATGTCCAG
>DASSSG010000754.1:0-2471 GCA_035708545.1 Bryobacteraceae bacterium
TGCGTGATGGCGTCGGTCGGGCACGCCTCCACGCAGTACCCGCAGAAGATGCAGCGGCTGTAATCGATGTTATAAACGGATGCGTAACGTTCGCTGCCGCTGATGCGGTTCTCCGACGTGTTTTCGGCCGCCTCGATGTAAATGCAGTTGACCGGACACGCGGCAGAGCACAGGAAACAGGCGACACACTTCTCTAGTCCGTTCTCGTCACGCTGCAGCACGTGCAGACCGCGGTAGCGCTCCTGAAAATCCGGCGGTGTGTCCGGATAGTTCTCCGTGATCGTGGGATGGAGCATCTCGCGAAAAGTGACACTCATCCCTTTGGCGATCGCCGCGGCCGATCCCAGGATCTCGTTGATGTTTGCCATCGCTTATCTCAGATTAGCTTCGCTCCGGACCGGAGCGCTGGTTCTTCGAGCCTCAACCCGGCTTGCGGTCGGGCAGGCGGTCACCGGGCTGAAACATGCGCGCGCTGAAACGGCGATTCAGTTGCTCAAGCTCGGCTTTGACGAAACCCATGGAAGCCCAGGCGATCCGGCCGTCCTGTTCCACCAGATACAGGGTCGGGACGTGCGTCAGCTGGTAGGCGTTGCTCGCGACGTAGCCCTCGATGCCGCCGTCCAGCAGCGTGGGAAACGTGAGGCCGTACCGCTTCAGGAAATCGACCGTAGTCCCGGCGTTGTCCTGCGAGATGCCGTAGACGCTGATCTGGCCGGCGGAGAAGGCGCGTTCGAGAAACGGCATCGTGAACTGACACGTCGGACAACTGGACTTGAAGAATGCGAGCAGCGCCGGATCGCCTCTGATCAGGTCTGCCAGCGTGTGACGGCTCGCGTTGAGGTCAGGGAGCGTGAAATCCGGGGCAATGTCGCCGGGTTTTCGCATTTGGATTTCTCGGCCGGGCTGAACCCCCTGCGGGCTGCGGCCTCCGGGCGAGGCAACTGCTATTTATTGTCTCTCTGCTGCTGGACGAAGCTCAGGATGTCGAACTTGCGAATTTCGCGGTTCGGGAAAAAGCTGTTCACTGCGTCCTGCTCGTCATTGAACACTTCGAAAACAGTGGACAGTTTCGTCAGCACGAGCAGCTCGATATTCCGGCGGCTCAGGTTCAGGATTTTCAACGCGCCCCCGGCCTTCTGCATTGTCGTGTAACAGATGACCATACAGCCGAGACCGGTACTGTCGATGTAATCTACATACTCGAGATTGAGGGTCACGTTGACGGAGCCGGCTTCGGCCAGCTGCCGGATTTTCTCGCGGAGCGCCGCGACGGGTTCGCCCACCACGAGCCGCCCTTTCAGGTCGAGAATAACGATGCCTTCCTTCGTGCGTTGTGCGATCGCGAGACTCATTCTGCGCAGCCCAAAGTGCGATGTCCCATTCTAACTGGTCACTGTAGCTGCCGTATCCGCCGGTATTTCGGCGCTGCGCGCGATCGGCAGTGACACGCGGAAGGTGGTGCCCTCGCCGACTCGGCTGTGGACGTCGATCGTCCCATGGTGCGCTTTGACGATCCAGGCAACGAAACTGAGCCCCAGCCCGAGCCCGCGCTCCACGTTCGCCGCCGCGGGCGTGCTGGTGTCGGAGCCCGGCACGCGATAGAAACGGTCGAAGATGTGGGGCAGATGATCCGCCGGAATGCCGACGCCCGTGTCGGAGATAACGATCTCCACGTCGTCTCCTGAACTCTGCACCGCCACGTGCACCTTCCCGCCGGCGGGCGTGTACTTGACCGCGTTAGACAGGAGATTCGACATGAGCCGCTCCACCTGGACTCGATCGGCAGAAACGATACACTGCTGCGGAATCGACGATGCCAGCTCGATGCGTGCCGCCTCGGCGGGAATGCCGAACTGTTCCACAATGTCGCCGGCGACCTGCGCCAGATCGAACGTGGTATTCTGCAGCGCGAGCTGACCCGATTCGGCCTGGGACAGCAGCAGGAGTGCGCGGATGGTCTGAGAAAGCCGCTCGGTATCTTCGAGGGCGTTTACGATTGCGTCGCGGTATTGCTCGACAGTGGCGGAGGTGAACAGCGCGACTTCGAGCTGCCCGCGGATAGCGGTGAGCGGCGTCCGCAGCTCATGCGAAACATCGGTCGAAAACTGGCGTGTCTGGGTGAACGATGTTTCGAGCCGCTGGATCATGAGATTGAAAGCTTCGATCAGGCGGTCGAGCTCATCACCGGCGCCGCGCGGCGGGATCTGCGCCTGGAGGTTGGCCCCGCTGATTCGTTGGGCGGTAGCGGCGATTTCGTCCACCGGCTGCAGGGCGCGGCCGGCAATGAACCAGCCGATTACGCTGCCAAGCAGAATGAGCAGCGGCACGCCCACAAAATAGTTGCGCGTGAACTCCTCGACCACGCGATTGCTGTCGGCGAGCGAACGTCCGATAGCAAGATAATAGAGGCGCTTGTCTTCGACCAGCGGACCGGAGCGAATCACGAAGGGAACACCCTGAGCGCTCCTGCG
>DASSSG010000755.1:0-11939 GCA_035708545.1 Bryobacteraceae bacterium
CATCAATCTGCGGGTTCTCGACGCGAATGGCGCAGGAACCGACTCCGCCGTGATCAGGGCCATCGACATGGCGATCTCGCTGCGACGTACGTACAACATCCGAGTCATCAACCTGTCGCTCGGCAGGCCGGTGCAGGAATCGTACAGGACGGACCCGCTTTGCCAGGCGGTCGAGAAGGCCTGGAAAGCCGGAATCGTGGTAGTTGTTGCCGCCGGCAATGAGGGACGAAACAACACCGCCGGCACAAAGGGGTACGCCACAATCAACAGTCCGGCGAACGACCCCTACGTCATCACCGTGGGCGCGATGAACGACAAACGCTCGACCTCTCGCGCCGACGATGTGATGACGAGCTACAGTTCGAAAGGCCCGTCGCTGATTGACCATATCGTGAAGCCCGACATTGTCGCTCCCGGCAATCGCATCATCTCTCTTACGAACTCCGGCGGCAACCTCTGGAAACTGCATTCAAGCGACGCGAATAAGGTCAAGTGGCAGTATTACCGGAAAACCACCAGCACGCAGTACAGCCCGGTGTATTACAAGCTGAGCGGGACGAGCATGGCTGCTGCCGCAGTCAGCGGCGCAGTGGCCGCCATGATCCAGAAGGACCCCGACCTGAAGCCGGACGAGATCAAAGCGCGCCTGATGAAGACGGCTACGAAGTCGTTCCCGACAATGTCGACCGTCAGTTACCCGGAGACCGGGGAGACATTCCTGATTCACTACGACATCTTCACGGTCGGTGCGGGGTACCTCGATATGTGGGCCGCGCTGAACGCGACGGACGACTGGCCGCGCGGGGCCTCGGCGCTTTCTCCCACGGCCGTGCGGAAGGCCGATGGAACGGTGACTGTGATCAACACGAATACGACCAGGTCGTCGAAGCCTGAGAATTCTTCGGCGATCTGGGGCAGCTCGGCGATTTGGGGGAGTTCGGCCATCTGGGGCAGCACGGTATTTATTGACGGCGCCAGCGCGATCTGGGGATCGTCCGCGATTTGGGGATCCTCGGCAATCTGGGGCTCGGTGGGGACACAGGGCGCGAGCGCGATCTGGGGATCGTCCGCAATTTGGGGGACTACCGCGACGAAAACCGCCAGTTCGCCGCAGATCGCGGGTGAGAACTGAGGCGGCCCGTATGACGGAAACTACCGCTCAGAAACACAGATCACCGGCCCGCGCTGGTCTGCCGGATAAGGCCAGGGCGTTCATGGGATGCATCATCGCGCTCGGTCTGTTCGCAGGCGCGCAGGCCGCGATGTCGTGGGCCACAACAAACATTCTTGTGGATGCGACGCTTGTCGTATTCGCTGTCGCTGCCGCGATGATGAAAGTGCGAGTGCCCGGCATCACGGGAACGTATTCTCTCAGCTTCGTCGGTGTGCTGATCGCGATCCCGGCGCTGTCGCCGTCCGAGCTCGTCAGTATCGCGGCGATCAGTGCGCTTGTGCAGTGCCTGTGGCATGCCAGAACGCGGCCGACCCCCACCGAGATCATCTTCAATATCTCGGCGGTGATCCTGAGCGCGGCCATCGCGCAGACGGTGTACTCGGCAGCCATGACGCACGGGCGCGGCTCCCGCGAGGTGGCGGTGATCGCGATGAGTGCGGCCCTCTACTGGGTCGTGAACACGGGCGTAATCTCGGTTCTTCTGGCCCTGCTCAGGGAAGGCGGGCTGCGCGAGGTGTGGCAGCAGTGGTGCCTGTGGTCATTGCCGTTATACCTCGCGGGCGCGAGCGTTGCGGGCCTTCTCAGCAGTTACGTACGCGCCGGTGACTGGATCGCGCCGCTCCTGTTCCTGCCGCTGCTCCTGCTTGCGGGACTCTACTACCGCATTTGGGCGGAGCGTTACGGCCAGGCTGCTGCAGCTGTCTGCTCAACGCGTTAACCGGCGCGGCCCGCGGAAGATGCAGAGATTGCATCTGTCGTGGCCCAGCGCACGTCATTCCGCAACCGCCGCTGTGCGGCGGGCCTGCCACCCCGCTGTGCGGCGGGCCTGCCGCCTCCGCTACCATGAACGGCAGGACCAGCCATGAATCGACGCGATCTGCTGCAAACCGCCGGCTCGGCCGCCGGTTTGACCATTCTGCGCAGCGGTATGCTGCGCGGCCAGAATGCTCCGAGCAACAAGCTCAATGTCGCCCTGATCGGCGTATGGGGCCGCGGGACCGCGCACTACAACGTACTCAGAAACGAGAACGTCGTCGCGTTGTGCGACGTCAACGAGCGCCGGATGAAAGAGGCCCTGCAAATCTTTCCGAAGGCAAAGACGTACTGGGACTGGCGAAGGCTGCTCGATCAGAAGGACGTGGAAGCGGTCGTCATCTGCACCGCGGATCACCACCACGCGTTCATCGCCAACTGGGCGCTGAATCGCGACATGCACGTGTTTTGCGAAAAGCCGCTCGGCATCAGCGTCGAGGAAGCGCGCGTGGTGCGCGCCAATTATCTGAAGCGCCGGAACAAAGTGGCGACCCAGCACGGCACGCAGCGGCACGCGTACCCGAATTTCGAACGGCTGCGAGAGCTGATTCTCGATGGAGCCGTCGGGGAATTGAAGACGATCCACAGCTGGGACAGCCGCCGCCTTCCCCGCCCCGGATATCCTGCGGGCGAAGGCATGCCGCCTGCGTTCCTCCACTACGAGCAGTGGATCGGCCCCTCGCCCTACCATCCCTACAGCCCGCAGTACTTTGGCGGAGTATCGGGCATGAACTGCCTGTTCTGGAACATGTACCGTGATTTCGGAGTGGGGCAGATGGGCGACATGGGGGCACACACCATGGATCTCGCCTGGAACACGATCGATGCGGGCGCGCCGGCGGCGGTCGAGGTCGATCACGAAGTCAGCGACAAATACGACCCGAACATCTGCCCTGTGAAGCTGAAGGCGAGCTTCGAGCATCCGGCGAATCGCTGGCGCGGACCGGTCACCGTGGTGTGGTATCAGGGCGGCCTGAAGCCGGACTCGCCGCGCGGCTACATCGACGTGGCGCGAATCCCGAACGGCGCGATCTTTGAAGGGACGAAAGGCAGCATCATCGCGGATTTCACCAGCCGCATCATTCTGCCGAATAATGACGACGGCGATCTGACTTACTACAAGCGCCGCAGGCAGGAGGAACTGCTTCCGCTGATCGGCGGCACCGGACAGGTCACCCAGGGGCCGCCGCGCGGCGCGCGGCGTGCGGGACCGCCTCCTCGGGCCGGCGCTCAGGCGGGTCGGCCACTGCCTGGCGGACTCACCGCGATGCCCAGCGCCGAGCCCGGACCGACCGGTTTCCCGACGATCCAGTTTGTGGACGGAGTTCCGGCCGCGCTCGGGCTGCCGAACACGAGCGTGCAGGCCATTCTCGAAGCCGAGCAGGCGGGGCGCCCGGCGCCGGGGGCCGGCGGCGATCTGTTTCAGAAGGAGTGGATCGATGCCTGCAAGGGCAAGAGCAATAACGTCGTTCACGGCACGAGCAGCAAGACGCACTGCGACTTCGATTACTCGGGCACGATGATCGAGCAGATGCTGCTCGGACTGGTGGCCCACCGCGCGGGCAAGCGGCTCGAGTACGATCCCGCGTCCGGCCGGATCACGAACGCGCCGGAAGCCAATGACTACGTGAAACGCGAGTATCGTCCGAACTGGACGCTGAACGGGTAGCTCCCTGGCGCGGTTCAGATTTCGCGCAGCGTCACGGCGGGATCGATCTTCACGGCCCGGGACACGGGCAGCAGGCTCGCGAGAATGCCTGTCGCCGCGAGCACGAGAGGAGCTACAGAGAAGCTCACCATATCGTGCTCGGCGACTCCATACAGCAGCGTTCTGATCCAGTGTGCAAGCATCCACGACGCGCACAGACCGGCAGCCGTTCCCACCAGCGCGTATCGCAGACTCGCCCCGATCACCAGCCATGCGACGCGGCCGCGACTGGCGCCGAGCGCGAGGCGCACTCCGAGCTCGCGAGTTCGCCGAATGACGCTGTGGCTGACGACGCCGAACATTCCCGCGGCCGACAAAACCAGCGCGAGCAGCGCGAACACTGCCACAAGCCACGCCGTCGATCGCGGCGCCGCGACGGCATCCGCCACGATGGTTTCCATGCGCGCGATCCTGCTCACCGCGCAGTTTGCGCAAACTTCGCCGATGGCGCGGGGAAGGTACTTCTCGAAGACCGCGGGCTCGCCACTGAGGCGAGCGACGAGAAAAAGCGCCCGGGGAGGATACAGGGCCTGTGTGAGCGGAAGATAGACTTCTCCTTCCACCCACTCTGGCGGCCCGGTGATGCCGTAGTTCAGCACGTCATCGACCACGCCCACGATCGTGCGCCATTGTTTCTCCGATACGGGCCGGAGGCGTCGTCCTATGGGACTTCGGTCCGGCCAGTAGCGCCGTACCGTTGACCTGCTGATCAGGACTACCGGCGGCGCTCCCTCCCGGTCAGCTGGCGTGAATCCCCGGCCCTGCAGCAGGCGGATGCCGAGAGTGTCGAGGTGCTCCGGCGTCACGACCGTGCTCCACAACGGAATTTGCGGCTCCTCCGGCGGACGCGGATGATCCTCGATGGCAGCGGTGAATGCCGACGCCTGCGGGAGCAGGGGCAATACATTCATCGCGGCTATATGCATTACGCCGAGGCAGTAGGCGAGTTTATCGCGAACCCTCTCGCAGAGAGCGACTGTCTTCAAGAGCGAGGCTGAGGCCGCACGATCGAGGCTCAGTTCCGCAGTAACGATCGATTCGGTTCGGAAACCGGTGTCGACATGCAGCATGGCCCACAGGCTGCGCAGCAGCAGACCGGCGCTGACCAGAAGGATCGTCGCAAATGCTGCTTCGGTGATTACGAGCGCCGCATGTGTACGTACGCCGCCCCTGCCGGTGGTGGACCAGTCGCCTTCCGGCGCGGTCACGTACCGCGGGCGGCGCGCCTTCCACGCGGGCAACAGGCCGAACAGCAGACCGCTGGCCAGCGATGCCGCGGCGGTGAACGCCAGGACCCGCTGATCGATTGTGACTTCCGCAAGGCGCGGCGTGTCGGCCGGGAGCAGCCGGGTGAGCGCGGAGAGCTGGCCAAAGGCGAGCAGCGTGCCCAGCGCGCCTCCGGCGACCGCGAGCACGGCCGCCTCAACCAGCAACTGCCGCGCGAGCCGCGCGGGAGTCGCGCCGAGCGCCGCGCGCACTCCGAGTTCTTTCTGCCGCGCCGCGGTTTGGCCAATCATCAGGTTCGCGACGTTGACAACCGCGATCAGCAGAACCAGCGCGACGACACCGACAAGCAGCAAACTTCTCGCTTTGGCGCCGGCGACGAAGTGCTCGCGCAGGGCGGTGAATCTCGCGCCGGTTCCCCACAGGTCAGGCATGCGCCATGGGAACATCGCACGAATGCGCGGAATCCAGGCGCGCAGTTCCGATTCAGCAGCCGCTGGCGTCGCGCCGTTGCGCAGCCGCGCGACTACCGCCAGTCCGCCCGAACCCCAGTAATCGCCGACCGCTCGAGGATCGAGCCGCATGGGCACCCAGACCTGCGCAGATCTCGCGGGCCAGGCGAATCCGGGCGGCATTACGCCGACGATCTCGTAAGGGACCTCGTCGAGCGTGAGGTGCCGTCCGATAACATCACGACTCGCCGCATAGCGCTCGAGCCAGAAGGCATGGCTGAGGACCGCCACGCGCGCGCCCCCCGCACGATCCTCGCCGGCCACGAAGGTACGCCCGAACAGAGCAGGCGTGCCCAGTACATGGAAGAAGTTGGCGGAAACTTCGCTGCCCTTCAGGCGTTCCGGCCATTGTTGTCCGGTGGCGGTGAAGGCGCGAATGCCGGCATGGGCAGCATAGTCGGCAAGGCGGCTATTCCCGCGCAGGACTTCGAAGGGACCTCGCATTTCGACATCGCCTGCGTGAAACAGCCGCTCGGGCGCGGGGAATGGCAATGGCCGGATAAGAAGCGCATCGACGACGCTGAACACCGCGGTGGTGGAGCCGATGCCGAGCGCCATGGTCGCCAGCGCCATACACGAGAAGGTCCGGTTCTTCAGGAGCAGTCTGACGGCAAACGCAGCGTCCCGCGTCAGCTCTTCCCACGCGGTGGTGCCGCGCGCGTCGCGGCACGCTTCCCTGATCGTGTCCATGCGGCCCATGGTCGCGGCCGCACGCTGCCGCGCCTCGGCGGCAGGTATGCCGAGGGCGATCAGCTCCTCGGTTTCGCGCGCGAGATGGTTGGCGAGCTCGGCTTCCATCTCACGCTCGAGCCGCGGCCTGCGCAACGCAGCGCGGCATTTCAGACGCAGTGCCCGCAGCCGGCGCATGTGTCTACACCGATTCGAGAATTTCGTTAACTGCGGCCGACAACCGAGCCCAGTTCTCCGCTTCGGTCTGAAGCTGGCGGCGGCCGGCTCGGGTTAGTGAATATACCTTCGCCGGACGTCCGGTGTCTGACTGCTTCCACTCGCCGCGAATCCAGCCTTCGTGCTCGAGCTTGTGCAGTGCCGGATAGAGCGACCCATGGCTGGCCTGCAGGGTTTCATTTGACATCTGGCGCAGACGCCGGGAGATGCTCCAGCCCGTTCTGGGCTCGAGTTCCAGAATCTTGAGAATCAGGAGGTCCAGAGTGCCCTGCAGGAGGGCGTTGGGTTTCGCCATTCAGATAACCGATATATATCGGTTATCTTTATACGCCAAAAGATCTGCCATGTCAAGAGCTACCGCAGTACGCGGTAGTCGATCTTCCGCAGGACGCCGGTGCTGTTATAGGACGCGAAGCCGAGCGGCGCGGAGAGCCGGATCGGGCCGGGGCGAAGGTCAATCGTCCGGCCGGCTATGGAGACGCTGATGATGGCTTCGTCGTCGATCCATGCGCGGATGCGGTCGATGGTGACGTGCAGCCGGAAGCGATACCAGCGCCCGTTCTCGAAATTGAAGTACGTGCGCGTTTCATTGTCGGAGGCGTCCCAGCCATCGATGCTCGAGAGCCCGACGATGTCGCCGCCCCATCCGCCGGTCACCCACGTGCAGAAGGAATCGCCAACGGGGAAGGTGAGGCTCGCGAAGAAGTCACCGCCGTTTTGCCGCGCGGCCTCGAAGCGAACCTCGTAATTGGTACGAGGAAAAGACCCGGTCAGGGTGACCCCTGTCAGGGGAGCTCCGGCGCCGAGCACGAGCGTTCCGTTGTCGACGCGAACCGCTCCTCGTCCTGAGAACGGCGTCTCCCGCCAGCCTCGCAGCGACTTGCCATCGAACAGCGGCTGCCATTCGGCAGATGTCGACTGCGCGTTGAGCGCGACTGCGGCGGCCATCAGAACGAGTGTGCCTGACATCAATCAAGCTGCCGTTTCAAAGCTGCAAACTCGGCGAGCAGGGTGTCGAGGTCGAAGCGCAGTCTGGCGACCTCGATTTCGAGCGCGGTGAGCCGATCCTGCCGGGGCGCAGCGGCCTCCGCGGGCCGCTCCGGCGAGGCGGCCGGCTGCCCGGAGAGGAGGTGCGCCCAGCGCGGTTCCTTCGTTCCCGGGGCGCGCGGCAGCTGCACGACGAAGGGCTGCCCCTGCCAGTCGCTCAGGCCCTGCAACGTACGCTCGACCTCTTCGAGATCGTCGAACGGATGCATGCGCGCGCCGCTCGTCCGAATCTCGCCCAGCGTGGACGGGCCGCGGAGCATGAGCACGTCGAGGGCCGCAATCTCACGCCGGCCGAAGTTGAACTGCTCCTGCAGCCTTTGCCCGAACTTTTCGACACGGCTACCCGCACCGGTTCGGACGAAGGCGAGACCGCGCTCCCGCAGCCGCTCGAGCGCTTCGCGGACGTCCTCGTCGCTGTACGAGACCACGGGATCGCGGTTGTTCTTCTGATTGCACGCATTGGTCAGCGCGTTCACAGACAGCGGGTAATACTCGGGTGTCGTGATCTCTTTCTCGATCAGCGCCCCGAGCACACGGACCTCGACTGGGTCGAGCGGCGGCTGTAGCTGGGCGTCCATCGCCGTGAAGATTACCACGAGCGCGCCACGCTGGCGTCAGCTGTTGAACGCTCTCGTGAACAGGTAGAAGAGGACGATCAGCGTCGCGAGCCAGAGCAGCACGGCAGCGTAGAGCCGCCGCCACGTCTTCAGGATCGGAGGGGGTTCCTCGTCCGGTGTCATTCCCTGCCTGCGCTGATCAGGTTCGCCACGATGCGGTACGCGCCCGGCACGCCGGCCGGCAACTGCCGAAACCACGAATAAGCCGTGAAGATGTACAGGCCCTTTCCATAGCGTGCCCACAACAGCCCGCCGGCATGCGGTTTTTCGCCCGGGTCCGCCGAAGCAATGACGGGCCGCAGCCGCGGATCCCATTCGGAACCAAAGTAAAGCCCGCGCTCCTGCACCCAGCTCGAGAAATCGGCGTCGGTGATTTCGTTCGGCCTGTGCAGCAGCGGAGACCGCGAATCGACGATGCGGACCGGCGCGTCTTCGCGGCTCACGCGGTCGTGGCTGATCTTTATCGGAAAAGGCGAGAACTCGCCCGGAGGTGGGCGCAGCACGTTGTACTGCACCACAAGCGTGCCTCCATTGCGGGCATATTCAAACAGGCGCGAGCGGTTGGCGCGCAGATCCTCGCGCTCATTCCAGGCGCGCGGGCCCGTGACGATGGCATCGAAGCGCGAGAGATCGCCGTGCTCCAGATCGTCCTCGGCGAGCAGCGTGACGCGGCAGCCGATCTGCCGCAGGGCGTGTGGAATCTCGTCTCCCCCTCCCATGACGTAGCCAATCTCGCGCGCGAGTACCTTCACGTCGGCGCGCACGAAACGTGATGTCGCGGTCTCAAAAACCGTCTGCGGCTCAATGTGGGGGTAGTCAATGTTACGCGTGGTGATCGCGACCTCATCGCCGCCGACGGCCGCTCGCGCGCGCACGTCCGCCGCAGCGGTCTTTTGCGGCGGAGCAATTTCGAAGTACACCGTCTGCTGCAATCCGGACTCCGGAATTGCGAACGCCCGCGCAGCGGGGCTGATGCGCCACCCGGAATCCGCCTGCAGCCGGACGGAACCAGCGACGGCGGCCGTCTGAGCACGGAGCTGAACCGCAATGCGGCGAGGCCGCGCGTCGGGGAAGACGACGGCCGGCTCTGCGATCGCGACTGAGACGGGCGGCACGACCATGAACGAACGCGTGCGCTCGCCAAGCCGCTCGTCCACCCACCGGTATATCAGCGGCCGCTCAAATGTAAGCGTCGCGCCGGCAAATTCGACGGTGAAGGCGGCCGCCGGAGACTTCTCGCCTTTCGCCACGCGCCATACAGTTTTCTTCGTGAACGGCACGTTCTTAGCCAGGGGACCGCCGCTCGACTCGCGCGCTCCGAACTGAACCGACTTGAGGGTGACGGGAAGGGAGGAGCGGCTGATCGCCGTGAGCACCGCGGAAACCTCGGCGCCCGGAGCCGCCTCAGGCCGGGAAGCAGTGGCGTCGAACCACACACCGGCGGCGATCGCAATCGCATCGGCAGCTTCCCGGAGCTTGCGGTCGCGCAAACCTCGATCCGAAATGCGCTCGATCTGCCGGCGGGCTTCAATGAGCGCGGGTACGGTTGCCTCCGGCCGTTCCGGATCGAAGTCGCGCAGGACGCGCGAAAGGGCGTTCGCGACGGCTGCGCCGCCGCTCACGCGATTCCACGTCAGATCAATGCCGTCGAGGATATCCGTGCGCGCGGCCTCGCCGGCGACATTGATGATGCGCACCGGCACAGGGCCGCGCGGCTGCGCGGTTCCGAACGCCTGGCTCCGATGCATGCTCCGCCCGAGCGCCGCAATCTCGGCATACGAGTACCCGAAGACCGGGTCGAACTCGCCGGCGTCCAGCGTGAGGTGCGGCTGGTCGGTATCGCCGTAGACGTTCCACACGAGCCGGCGCGCCCGCCACGGCTCGAGCGATCGGAGCTGTTCGGGGTAACGGGTCCTGTCGGCTGCCGCCGTGAACGCCTCTCTGCCGAGAATGGCTGACGCCTGGTGCTGGCCATGGCCATCCCTCGCGGTCCCGGAGAACTGCAGAACAATCACGTCGGGCCGAAAGGCGCGAACAAGACTCACGATTTCTCCCAGGATTTTGTCGCGTCCCCAAACCTGCAGCGCTTCGTCAGGAGACTTTGTGTATCCGAAGTCGACCGCGTTCGTAAAGAACTGCTCGGCACCGTCGATCCGGCGGGAAGCGAGCAGTTCCTGTGTACGGATTAGCCCGAGCAGGACGCCTTTCTCGGGACCCAGGAGGTTCTGCCCGCCTTCGCCGCGCGTCAGCGACAGATACCCGGTGCGCACCTTTCGCCCGCGCGCGAGATATGCGAGCAGTGTCGTGTTTTCGTCGTCCGGATGCGCAGCGATCATGAGTACGCTGCCCGTATTCGCCAGACGCTCGATGGCATGCCGGATTTCAGGTGTGCCGGAGAAGGGCCGCTGCGCGAGGCAGGCGGTGATGAGAATGACCAGCCAGGCGCAGCCCCGCCGAATCATGGGAGCGCCACGGTGCGTGACGGTGATCGTGCGCAGCCGGCCGAGTTAGTCGCCTTCGTCCTCGAGCTGCTGTGCAAGATAGTTCTCGATACCGATTTCCCGGATCGCATGGAGCTGCGCTTCGAGGAAATCCACGTGGTGTTCTTCATCCGTAAGAATCTTCACAAGAAGCTCGCGGCTGCCATTGTCGCCAATCTCTCTGCAGAGCGCGATTCCACGGTTGAGGCGGGGGACCGCTTCGTATTCGAGCTGCAGATCGTTTTCGAGCTGCTCCCGAACGTTGCGGCCGATGCGCAGCGGAAACAGTTCGTGCATCATTGGCATGCCATCGAGATAGAGGATGCGCTCCATGAGCTTCTCGGCGTGCGTCATCTCTTCAATGGATTCTTTGCGGGTGATCTTCGCCAGCCGCATGTAGCCCCAGTTTTCCATCATTTCGGCGTGCAGGAAATACTGGTTGATAGCCGTGAGTTCCGCCTTGAGGACCTCGTTCAGCAGGGCGATCACCTGATCGTTTCCGCGCATGTTTACTCCTCCGGATCGGAATTACTGTTCGGAACGGTTACTTATGAACGCCTGCGAGAAAGCCGCTGTAACGGTAGTATCGCCGGCAGCGCGACGAGGAAACGTCGCGGCAAACCTGAATTCTAACACCCACTTGACCGGGCGGGTACAATGGCAACGATGAGCGATGTGGTGGCGCCAGCCGCGGCCCGCGTGCTGATTGTCGACGACGAGGAGACGCAGCGCGCCGGTTTAGCCAGCATGATTTCGGCGTGGGGCTTCGCCGCTGACACCGCCTCGGACGGGCAGGAGGCGCTCGACAAGCTGGGCAACGACACGTTCCAGGTACTCGTAACCGACCTGATGATGCCGCGGATGGACGGATTCGAGCTGCTCAAGCGGCTCGGAACACAGGGGAATGTGCCGCCCGCCATCGTGCTCACGGCGTTTGGAAACATCGAGACCGCGATCGCGACTATTCACGACCTGGGCGCCTTCTGGTTTCTGGAAAAGCCGATCCAGCCGCCGGCGCTGCGTATCCTGCTCGAACGCGCGGCTTCGCAGAGCCGGCTGACCGAAGAGACCGAGCGGCTGCAGCGCCAGCTGACCTATGCCGGCGTTCTCGTGGATCTGGTAGGCGGTTCGGCCGCCATGCAGAACGTGTTCTCGATGATCCGGCAAGTTGCCCCCAGCAAGGCCGCCGTCCTCATCACCGGCGAAAGCGGCACCGGCAAGGAACTGGTCGCGCGCGCAATTCACCACCTCAGCCCGCGCCGCGGCGGGCCGTTCATCGCGATCAACTGCGCCGCTATGCCCGAAACACTGATGGAAAGCGAGCTTTTCGGCCACGAAAAGGGCGCCTTCACCGGCGCGGTCGAACGCCGCGCGGGTTGTTTCGAACTGGCGCAGCACGGCACGCTTCTGCTCGACGAGCTCGCCGAGATGCCGGTGAACACGCAGGCGAAACTGCTC
>DASSSG010000756.1:0-4669 GCA_035708545.1 Bryobacteraceae bacterium
CACCGCCGTTCAGCTGCTCGCGGACGGCTATACAGGCGTGGAGGACGGCAGCGGTGACTGGTCCTGGTTCGAATCGGTGCGCAGCCGCGCGCCGGCAGGCAAGCAGCTGCTGATCGGCGACGAAGCGCTGTTCGCGCGCGCGCGCAGCGCCGGAGCAGCCGGGGTCGTCTCCGGGATCGCCTGCGCCGTTCCGGAGCTGCTGGTTTCGCTCGACCGTGCCGTTACCGGGGCAGCAGCGGATGCGGCCGCCGCTCTCGCCATCCGGCTCGACGAGTTCATCTCCCGCGCGACGCCGTATCCCGCGCCGACAGCGATCCGCGAAGCCGTAGCCGCTCGCGGGCTCAGGACCGGCCAGCCCGCGGCGCCGCTCGCTGCCGCTAAGGTCCGCGCGCTGGGTGAATTTCGTGAATGGTTCAAAGGATGGCTCCCGCAGGTCCAGAGGGAAGCGCAGCAGGCGGCCGCGCATGCCTAGTGTGCCGTTCCGGATACCGCTTGCTTACGCGCGCGGCTCCGAAGGGTCGTTTTTGAGCCGCGACCGTAACGAAGCGGTTGTCAGGAATAACGCGGGACACCCGACCAGAGCGCATCGGAATTTCGCGTGGGCCGGTGTACCCGTCATACGACTGCTGTTCCTGACTACGTTTGTCACCAACGCCCTCGGTCAACTATACAACCCGGGGCCGCAGGTCCTCACGTTCTTTTCCGACGTCGACGATTCCGACCAGCCGTATGCCATCTATCTGCCGAAGAATCTGGATCGATCGAAGCGCTATCCGCTCGTGATCAGTCTCCATGGCGCGTGGTCCAATCACCGTCTCAACCTCCGGCGTGTATTCGGCCGCGGAAACCTGCCCGGGGAAAGTGATCCGGAAGCCTCGCGCTACTTCCCGCAATTTCGCGACGTTCCGTTCGTTGTCGCGAGCCCGCTTGCGCGAGGCACGATGGGCTACACGGGAATCGCCGAGAAAGACGTTTACGATGTCCTTTCCGATGTGAAACGGCGATTCCCGATCGATGACGACCGTGTGTACCTGACGGGACTTTCCATGGGTGGAGGCGGCACGCTCTGGCTCGGCCTCACGCGTCCCGATGTCTGGGCCGCCCTCGCGCCAGTCTGCCCCGCCGCACCGGAGGGTGCGGCAGAACTCGCCGGCAACGCGGTTGGTATCCCCATCAGGATGTTTCAGGGCGACGCGGACCCGGTTGCCAGGCCGGAAGATACTCGCCGCTGGCACAAGCTGCTGCGCGAAGCGGGCGCCAACATCGAGTATGTCGAGTACCCGGGTGTGCGCCACAATTCCTGGGACCGCGCCTATAAGGACGCGGCGATCTTCGACTGGTTCGCACAACACAAACGCAACCGCTGGCCTGTGCGAGTGCGGTTCAGCACGCGCGAGTACGCGCACACATCGGCTTACTGGCTCAACATCGACGCGCTCACGCCCGGGCGGCTCGCGACTATCGATGCGCGCTTTACCGGCCCAAACGCAATCTCGGTCACGACCAGCGACATCGACGGCTTCACGCTCGCGCTCACCGGTCACCCGTCGTGGGTGCGGCGCCGGCCGCTCGTGGTCACTGTCGACGGCAAGCCGCTGCACATATCGGCAGTGGAAACGATATCATTTTCGAAAACTCGGAACGGCTGGACCCGCGGCCGCTGTCAGTTTGGCTTCGACGAGAAGCGCCCCGGTCTTGCAGGTCCGATCAGCGACGCAATTACCGCGCGCCACCTCTACGTCTACGGCACCACCGGAAATCCCACAGCGGACGAGCTGCGCGCCCGCCGGGAACACGCGCAGCAGGCTGCCGAGTGGTCCACTCCAGGCAACCGTCTGCTGCTGAATCTCCGTGTCATCGCCGATCGCGAGGTTCACGAAAGCGATCTCCACACGGCGAACCTCGTCCTGTTCGGTAACAAAGACACCAACGCCCTGATCGCACGGATGCGGCTGCCGATCGAGCTGAACGCGGGCGCCGCCGATTTCGGTCTCATCATGGTGCTTCCGTTCGGCGACAGGCTCGCCATCGTCAACTCGGGGCTGCCGTGGTGGACCCGTGCGGATCAGGCGCGCCGCGTCGGACTGCCATTCGTCCCTGTGCCGTTCCGGGCGCTGCAGAGTTTTGAAGATTTCATCCTGTTCAGGGGAGGCCTTGATGACGTTGTCGCCGAAGGCCGATTCGACCGGCGCTGGCGCCTGCCCGCCGATGCTGCGAGATTGATGTCCGCAACGGGAGCCGTGACCATACGATGACCAGCCCGCAAACTGATATGTCCCCGGAGCAATTCCGCCGGGCTGCGCACGAAGCCGTTGACTGGGTTGCCGACTACCTTGCAACCATACGTGATCTGCCGGTGCTCCCGCGCGTCCGTCCCGGCGACCTTACCGACCAGCTTCCCGCCGCCGGTCCGGAGCGCGGCGAAGCGATCGATGACATCCTGCGCGATTTTCGGGATCTGATCGTACCGGCGACAACACACTGGAACCACCCACGATTTCACGCGTATTTCTCTGTCTCGGCCGCCGGTCCGGCGATCATCGCCGAGATGCTCGCCGCGGCACTCAACGTCAACCATATGGTCTGGCAGTCCGGCCCCGCCCAGGCAGAGCTCGAGCAGGTGTCGCTCGGGTGGCTGCGGGACTGGCTGGGACTTCCTGAATCGTTCTTCGGTGTTATGTACGACACCGCTTCGATCAGCACCATGCACGCGCTGATCTGTGCGCGCGAACTTGTTTGCCCCGAGGCGCGGCGCGAGGGCAGTGTGGGTGGGCGCCTGGTAGTTTACACCTCCGAACAGGCCCATTCCTCGGTAGAGAAGAGCGCGATCGCGATCGGCATCGGACAGAACAATGTGCGCAGGATTCCGGTTGACGACGAATTCCGGATGCTGCCGGAGGCGCTCGAGGAAGCAATCGAGAGCGACCTTCATCGCGGAAAACAGCCCTGTTGCATCGTGCCCACCGTCGGTACGACGTCGACGACCAGCGTGGACCCCGTGCGCGCGATCGCTGCCATTGCGGAACGTGCGCGGGCCTGGCTCCATGTCGACGCGTCCTGCTCGGGCGCGGCTGCGATTTTGCCCGAGTACCGCTGGCTCCTCGACGGCTGCGAGCGCGCGCAGTCGTTCGTTGTCAACCCGCACAAATGGCTGTTCACGCCCGTGGACCTCAGCGCGTTCTACACGTCCCGTCCGGATATACTGAAACGCGCTCTGTCGCTCGTTCCGGAGTATCTGAAGACGCGGGAAGACGCGCGCGCGCTGAACTTCATGGATTACGGTGTCCCGCTGGGCCGCCGCTTTCGTGCGCTGAAGCTCTGGTTCGTGCTGCGCTGGTTCGGGCGGGAAGGGATCACGCGAATCCTGCGCAACCATCTGGCGTGGACGCACGAACTCGCGGACGAAATCCGCGCGCATCCCGATTTCGAGCTCTGCGCGCCCGTCCCCGTGAGCCTGATCTGCTTCCGGTACCGCGGCACTGACGATCAAAACCGGGAACTGCTCGAGCGCATCAACGCCTCGGGACGTGCATTTCTCTCACACACGGTTCTGAATGGCCGCTATGTCCTCAGACTGTCAGTGGGCAACGTCCGCGCCACCTGCGAGGACCTGCGGATCACATGGGAAACGATTCAGTCATGCGCCGCGGGTTTGCCGGCCTCCTGAGCGGCGTTCAGCATTACATCGACGGTATGCAGCAAATGGTCGGCATGCACGGGCTTCGAGATATATCCGGACATACCGGCGCGCAGACACATCTCCTGGTCGCCGTCCATCGCATGAGCGGTCATGGCGACGATCGGAAGTGAGGCGAGCTCTTTGCGCCCGCGAATCTGCCGCGTCGCTTCGAGTCCGTCCATTCCGGGCATCTGGACATCCATGAGAACCAGATCGAATTTGCCGCGCTCCAGCTTGCCGATCGCCTCTCTGCCGTCGATCGCGGCAGCAGTCGAGTAGCCGCCCTTTTCGAGAATGCTGGTGACCATCCTGCGACTGACGGCATTGTCATCCACGACGAGGATGCATGCCCGCGCGGCGCGTACGGCGGTGATGTCAGTGCGGCCAGCTGTTTCGCACTGCAGCGTGACAGTGAACGTACTGCCCACACCCGGCTCGCTCTCAACGTGAATGGCGCCGCCGTGCAGCTCGGCAAGCCGGCGCGTGATCGTGAGTCCGAGCCCGGACCCGCCGAAGCGGCGGCTGATGCTGCCATCGCCCTGCGTGAACTTTTCGAAAATGCGCTCGAGCTTGTCGTGGGGAATACCCATCCCGGTGTCCCGCACTTCGAGGTTGAGCGTGACCCGCGCCGCGCCCGGGAAACCAGTGGCAACGCGATCTCTTCCGTTCACGCCGCCTCCCTCTTTCTGAGCTGCCAAATCAACGCAGCATTGCGCGTCCTTCGGCGAGTCTTCCGCAGCCCAGACCCGCAGCCCGATCGATCCCGCGTCAGTGAATTTGACTGCGTTGCTCAACAGATTGACGATGATCTGCCGAAGCCGCAGCGGATCGATGCAGACGGCCGATGGAACGCTGTCGCAGACTTCAACGCCGAGCCGCACACTCTTATGTGAGGCGAGCACGCCATACGCCCGCGCTGCGTCCTCTGTCAGCGCACGAACATCAACCGGTATGCGTTCGAGCGTCATGCGTCCTGCTTCGATTTTTGAC
>DASSSG010000757.1:0-2648 GCA_035708545.1 Bryobacteraceae bacterium
TACCGCAGCCATATGTTCGAGTTCTTCGGGCAGGATGCGTGGCGTGTAAGCGAGAAGCTGCGGCTCGAGCTGGGCTTCCGCGGAACCTGGATGAACGGCTACTACAAGTCCCTGTGGGGCAACATCTCCTACTTCGATCCGAAGGCGTACGATCCGGCGCGGGCGCCCGTGCTCGATCGCGCCACCGGCAACATCCTGAGCGGAGATCGCTACAACGGCGTCCGCATTCCCGGCAAGGACTTCCCCGATGCCGGCAAGGGCCGTGTGCCCGCCATCGACAGCGGCGAGTTCAACCGGCTGCTCGATGGCGGTGATCGGTACCCGTCCGAACATCAGTTCGATGTCATGCCGCGGCTCGGCCTCGCTTACAACATCACGCCGCGGCAGGTGATCCGTGGCGGCTTCGGCGGCTTCATCTCGCGTCCCGGTGTGTACGACAGCGTGTTCCTTGGAGGGAATCCGCCGTGGCAGCCGATGGCATCGGTCACGAACGGAGTCGCGGATGACCCGGGCGGGGCCGCGCGCGTGGCTTTCCCGCAGTTCTTTATGACCATCGACCCGGCTTACAGGATCCCGCGCGCGTATAACTGGAACGTCACGTACCAGCGCGAGATGTTCTGGGAGCAGGTGATCGAAGTCGGCTATGTGGGCACGACGAGCAACTATCTGTCTCGCGAGCGCGACCTGAACCAGTTGCCTACGGGCTCTACCTTCAGGCCTGAGAATCAGGGCGTGAACGTGAACGCCCAGCGCGGGTACAAAGGGTTCGCGAATATCAACATGCTCGAGCACTCCGGGCGCAGTGAGTATAACGCAGTGCAGCTCGAGGTGAGCCGCCGGTTTAAGAACGGCTTCCTGTACGGCTTTGCTTACACGTTCTCGAAGGCGAAGGACGGCAACTCGGGCCCGCGGGATCCGTTCTACGACGTCTTCAACCAGCATCTGAACTGGGGCAAGTCGAACTTCGATACGCGGCATATCGCGGTGATCAATTTCGTCTGGGAGATGCCGTTCTTCAACAGCGCCGGCTCGCGCGTCCTGCGGACGGTGGCCGGCGGCTGGCAACTGAGCGGGGTCACGCAGTTCCAGACGGGCACGCCGTTTACAGTCGGCAATAACGACGATTACCTGGGCATCGGTTCAGGAAATTTCAAGCCCTGGAACCTGAACGGCGACACGACGGTGGACAAGCGGTTCGCAAACGCGAGCGCGGCGGGCAACTACACCGGCATCACGGATTACTGGTTCAACCCGCGTCCTGGCGGACAGCCGTGGGCAACACGGCCGGCCAATGGGACGCTCCCGAACCAGAACCGCAACTCGATCGACTTCCAGCACCCCGGTTTCCAGAACTGGAACCTTGCGCTGTTCAAGGCGTTCCGAATCACGGAGAATCACCGCGTGCAGTTCCGCGCCGAGGGGTTCAACTGGATCAACCATCCGAACTGGAACAACGCGAACACCAATCCGACCGACGCCACGTTCGGCATGGTGACCGGCAAGAGCAGCGAGCGCAACCTGCAGCTCAGTCTGCGCTATAACTTCTGATTCGGCTGATCGCAGCCGAGCAACTTATCGCCACCCGGTCGCCGCAAGCGGCCGGGTGGTTCTGTTTTTGCGCCTTACAATGAATCAGGAGCAGCGATGGTGCCGATTTGTACCGGTCTGCTGACTATTGAGGAGTTGTGCAGCGCTTCCGAGAACCACACACGAGGCGAGTCTGATTGAGCAGGAGCTAAGGTATGGCGACATCGACAGGCTCACTTACCGTGGAGCAGTTTGCCGCGCTTCCACGGACGGATACCCGGGATGAACTCGTCGATGGTGAGTTGATCTCAATGCTGCCGGCCGATCTCCTGCACAATGTCACGGAGAAGCGGCTTGTTCGCCTGCTCGATCCGATCGCCGGCGGTGGTTATGTGAATGCGGAGGTTCCGTTCGTGCCGATCCCAGGCCGGCACACAGCGCGTACCGCAGATGTGGCGTGGGGCAGCCGTGAACGCCTGGCCGCGCGCGGCCTTCGCGGGTATGTGCAAGGCGCACCGGAACTTGTCATCGAAGTTGTCTCGCCCTCAAACACGATGCCTGAGATGAACCGCCGCCGGCGCGAGGCGTTCGACGGCGGCTGTCTCGAATTCCGGACGGTCGCCCCCGACGCTCAAATGGTCGAAGCCGGCATGCCGGATGGCACCTCGCGCACGTACTCGGCAGGCCGGAAAATCCCAACCGGGCCGCTCGGCGGGGCGCAAATTCCGGTCGACAGGATCTTTGGGGACTGATCGGCTTCTACAATAGAAGTTCTCCCGATGGCTCGCGAATACTCTCTCACCCCGCGTGCGGTTCCACGCGTCGAAACGCCATGGCGGCGCATCGTGACGCAGTTTCCGGTCCCCGACTCGCTGCCTGTGCTCGAGAAGCTGCACGCGTTCGAGCCGCGCGCGATGCGCGGCCAACCACCGGTAGTCTGGGACCACGCCGAGGGTTTTCAGGTCTGGGACCGCTGGGGCAACTCGTGGATCGACTGGTCCTCGGGCGTGCTGATCACCAACGCCGGGCACGGCCGCCAGGAGATCGCCGACGCCATCTGCAACCAGGCGCAGGCGAAACTGCTCGCCAACTACTGTTTCCCCACCGCGATCCGCGCCGAC
>DASSSG010000758.1:0-5934 GCA_035708545.1 Bryobacteraceae bacterium
TTTGCCGCGCCTGCGCCCGGCCGTTTCGGTACGTCGGCGAAGGGCGTCATCAAGGGCCCAGGATCGCAGGTTGTAAATGTCGGCCTGGCGAAGACGTTCAGCATCTTCGAACGAGCCAGGCTCCGCTGGGAAATCACGGGCACGAATTTCTTCAACACCTCGAATTTCACGAACCCGGGAACAAATATAACTTCAGTAGCCGGCGCCGGCGTCATCACGGGTGCGGGCGGCGAGCAGGATCTGGACGCCGCCGGTCCCCGCGCCTTTCGCGCGGGACTTCGGCTGGAGTGGTAGATACTCGATGAAATTCTCTCTTTGTTTTCTGTTGCTGCCGGCAGCGCTTTGCGCGCAGTCTCCTTCGCGAGACGACGTGCTGCGCGCGATGCGCAAGGCCGCCGATTTTTATCGCAACAAGGTTTCCACCGAAGGGGGCTATCACTATTACTACACGTCCGACCTGAGTTACGGCCGGTCGGAGTCGGCCGAAGGCCCGACCCAGGTCGAGGTACAGCGCGAAGCAACGCCGATCGTGGCGTTCGCCTACCTGGACGCTTACGATGTGACGGGCGACCGCGCCTACCTCGAGTACGCCCGCGACGCGGCCAGGGCGCTCGTGCGCGGGCAGCTTTGCAGCGGCGGCTGGGATTACCTGATCGAGTTCGATCCGGAAAAGCGGAAGCAATACCAGTACCGCGCGGACGGAAACTGCGGCGAGGATAAGCGGGGCGTCACGAATCTTGACGATAACGTGACGCAGGCTGCCGTGCGCGTTCTCATGCGGGTGGACAGAGCGCTGAATTTTTCCGATCCCTCGATCCGTGAGGCAGCGCGCTTTGCTCTGGAAAAGATGCTCGCCGCCCAATATCCGATCGGAGCGTGGCCGCAGCGTTTTCGGAAACCAGCCGATTTCAGTAATTTTCCGGTGAAGCGGGCAAGCTATCCGGAATCGTGGTCGAAAAAATGGCCCGGACCTGACTACCAGAATCACTACACGTTCAACGACAACACGATCGCGGATGCGATCGACATGATGCTCGAGGCGGCCCGTATTTACAACGAGCCCCGATACCGGGCGTCTGGCGAGAAGGGCGGCCAGTTCATCCTGCTGGCGCAAATGCCGGATCCGCAGCCCGCGTGGGCACAGCAGTACGACCGGGACATGCATCCGGCCTGGGCGCGCGTATTCGAGCCGCCATCGGTTACGGGTGGGGAATCGCAGGGCATTATGCGGATTTTGATGACTCTCTATCGCGAGACGGGCGACAGGAAGTATCTCGAGCCGATCCCGCGCGCGCTCGAGTATCTGAAGCGCTCCTCCGTGCCGCGCACGAGTGCCGAGGTGTTTCGGCGCATGCCCGAAGGTCCCGTGATGGCGCGCTTTTATGAACTGAAAACGAACAGGCCGCTGTATATTACCAAGGGGACGCGGTTGAGTGTCGCCGGGGTGGGCAGCCGCACGGTGGACGGATACGAGATCAGCTACAGTCCGGAATCAGTTATAACGCACTACGGGGTTCTCACGAGCGGTCGGGAGCTGGCAGCGATCGAGGAGGATTATCGAAAGCTGGCCGCAGCCGACCCGGCGAGCATACGAAGGTCGGAGAAGCTGCATGGGCTGTCGCCCTGGAGCGAGCGGCCGCGCACGGGGTCAAACCGCGAACGAGGCACGGCGGATGTACGGCAGTTGATAGCCGCTATGGACGAGCGCGGTGCGTGGACGAAGATGGGAATCATAGGCAGAGCGAACAGACTCGTATTCGCTTACGCGGCGAAGGACATGCTGCTGCGAATCGGACACGGCCGGTCGGACGGTTCCGCGGGCGGAGGGGTGGAGTCACGCGGCCAGCTTGTCCCGCTGAAGGAAGACGATACGGTCGAGATCTTTCTGGGGCCACAGCCGCCGCCGGAACGCATTATCAGCTCGGCCGATTTCGCGCATAATCTCACACGGCTGGCCGAGTATGTGACGGGTTTGCAGAGTAAGACGAGTAATTGATTTCGGTATGACACTCGCCGATGTAATGGCCCAGGAACGCGGAGCGCTGATGACGGAGTATCTCTTCCCGGAGGGAATTCCCGGCGTGTCCGGTGGTATAAACGTTCCGCCGTACGCGGCCATACCGAACTTTGACGTTCTGAAAAGCACGCCGAGATTCCTGCGGGCCAGGCATCCGTTGCAGATTTTCGAAGTTTCGGGCGCCCGCCGCGGCCACGCCTACGTTCAGAGCTGTCCTTCCCTCGGCTATAACTTCCTGTGGACTCACGTTGACAATGACAACTATCGTCCGGACTACGTGTTGTTTCTGCAGCAGCAGTACGGAATGAGCGTGACCGCACTGCCGGAGACGCATCACGTGGATCATCTGTTCAACCGTGAACGCGCCAGGGCGCGTAGGTTACCGTATGTGCGCATGGTTCTGCTGCCGCGCGGGGTGAACACCTCTCACGGCGCGGGATATGAGAAATCGCGAACCCGGGGCGGCATCGGTGCCGAGGGAGTGCAGCGCGGGATCGACGAGATTATGCTGTTAAAGCTCTGGGGCATTCTGACGCCGCGACAGGGCGTTCCTCTCTCACCGGAGATACAGGCCCACGTTATTCACATGGCCGCCGTCTTCGGTCTTCCGGCCGCGGAGGTGGAGCGTAACATCCGCGAGCTTATGGAAGTGGCAAGCTTCAGACCCGCGTGACTGAGCTGCCCCGCCTCAGCCGCACGGTCGTCCCTGCGCCGAAGCTCCGTGAAAGAGTACTCCAGTTCGGCACCGGGAACTTTCTGCGCGCATTCACCGGCTGGATGATTGACGGCCTGAACCGGCGAGGCCTGTTCGACGGCGGCATCGTCGTCGTGCAGGCGACGCCGCGCGGGCTCGCCGCGAAGTTCAATCAGCAGGACGGGCTGTATACGGTTCTCCTTCGTGGCATAGAAAGCGGCCGGCTGGTGGAAACGCGCCACGTGGTCACCGCGGTCACGCGGGCTATCGATCCGTATGTCGATTTCGAGGCGCTTCTCGCGTGCGCCCGCAATCCCGAGCTGCGGTTCATCATCTCGAATACGACCGAAGCCGGAATCGCGTATGATCCCGGGGATAAGGCGACCGACCGACCGCCTGCCGGCTTTCCCGGCAAGCTGACGCTCCTGCTGCTGGAACGCTACCGCACCCTGCCGACCCACGGATTCGTCCTGCTTCCGTGCGAGCTTATCGAGCGCAACGGCGAGCGGCTGCGCGACGCGGTCCAGATGACGGCGCGCGGCTGGGGATTAGAGAGTCGGTTCATCGACTGGATTGCCGCCGCAAACGTGTTCGCGGACACGCTCGTGGACCGCATTGTGCCTGGTTATCCGCACGACGAGGCAGCCGCGATGTTCGAGAGCTGGGGATATACCGACGAGCTGCTTGCCGCGGGCGAGCCGTTTCACTTTTTCGCTATCGCTCCGCCCGATATCAGACGCGAACTGCCTCTCGAGCAGGGTGATTTCAGCGTGGTGTTCGCGGACGACATAACGCCGTATCGGGAACGCAAGGTTCGGATCCTGAACGGCTCGCATACGAGCTTCGCGCTTGCGGGTTATCTCGGCGGGAAGAACACCGTCAGGGAATGCATGGATGATCCGGTTCTGCGGGAGTTCGTCGAGACGCTGCTTCGCTCGGAAATCGCGCCGACGCTGGCGCTGCCGGCGGCGGAAGTAAGTGCGTTTATCGACGCCACGCTGGACCGCTATTCCAATCCGTTTCTGAAGCACTTACTGCTGAGCATCAGCCTGAACACTGTTTCGAAATTCAGGGCTCGCCTCGTACCTGTGATCGCGAAGTTCGTCCGGCTTCACGGGCGGCCGCCGGCGCGAGTTTCTTTCGGGCTCGCAGCGATGATTGCTTTCTACCGCGGAACTGAAATTCGGGACCGGGCTCTCATAGGGCGGCGCGACGGCGCCGAGTACCGCATTACGGATGAGCCTGGCGTGCTCGAAACGTTCGCAGGACTCTGGTCCCAGACGGATCCATCGCCGGATACTCTGACGGATGCCGTGCTCGGCCAAACCGGCTGGTGGGGCTGTGATCTGCGCGAGATACCGGATCTGGCGGCCGCCGTCGCCGTGCACCTCTCAGCCATACTCACGCACGGGGTTCCGGCCGCGCTGGCCAGGCTCGGCTCCGGGCGGACGTAAACAGACTCACCGCTCCCCCACAACAAACAGCGTGCCATCATTTTGTGTGTAGACCCGCCCATCGTCACCGATCGCCAACGGCGTGTACGCCGCCCCGAGCGCATTCTTCAGCCAGAGCCGGCCCACGACGGTTCCCGCCCTGTCAATCGCATACACATTGCCGTCTTCGCTGTTGGCATAAACGACGCCGTCCCGGTCCACAGCGACCATGTTCACACACCACTCAAAGCCTTCGCGCCGGGTCTCGCAGATGATACTGCCGTCCGACGACCGCTCGCATACCTGATTCGTCGTGTTTCTGTAACTCCATTCGGGGCGCAGGTCTGGCCCGAGGCTCGTAATCCTGTAGCTCGCCTCGGCCTCGCCACAGTGTCCGGGTATGGCGCAGTAAGAGCCAACCGGATAAGAGTTGTCTTTGATCACCGCGGACCACGTACCGTCGTGCGCGTAAATTGCGGGTGTAATATCCCAGCCGAAATCGTAAGCATTCAGGAATTCGCCGGCGGAACTGAAGCGAAACAGATGCCCGCGGCGGTAGTTGTATCGCGTGTACGCGCCGTATAGTACCGATCCATCCGGCGCCACCACGGGCGAAGCCGTCGAAAGATCCAGAACCCGGCCCGCAGGCATTTCGTTCGTCGCAGGGTCGACTCCGCGAGCGCTGCCGGCTCGGCAACCTCCGATGGTTCCGCTCGGCGGCAGGAGCACATCACAGCCGTCCTGTAGCCGATCCCGCAGGGACGCGGCCCATTTCGATGTCAGGTCTGGATTGACCGCGACGAGATACCCGTAGGCGGAATTGAAGTGCGCGCGGCTGACCACGTAGATAGTTCCATCGGGTGCGACAGCGGGAGCGGCGTTCAGACCTGGGCGCTGCGAGCCGCACGTTGCAGCCGGCGGCCTCGCGTCCGCAGCAGGCGGCCAGGGCAGTTGCTCTTCCGTGAAGGTTGTGGTGCAGCCGTTCGCGGGCGCAGCCGCAACCAGGTCCGCAAATCCGACTTTGAACATTCTGCCGGCCGAATCGGCTTTCACCAGAAACGCTTCCTGCACGTCTTTCGTCCATGGCTCGGCGCTGTCGAGCTTCATGACGGTGTAATAGACCGAGCCGTCCGCATCGACAGTCAGTGCGCTCGTGACGTAGTGGTGCGGATTCTGATCGGCGAACGGCTGCAAACACTCCAGCAATTCGCCGGTTTCACGGTCGAGCTTCATCAGCATGCCGGCATCGCCCGGCACGTAAACATGGCGGCCAGACAGCGCCGGATGAAAGACAGGCTCCCATCCCGACCCGTTGTCGGGCGCCGGCTTCCATGACGACATCACGGTCCACTGCCGCTTCAGCTGCTCGCCTTCGCGGCGCAGTTTCGTGAGCCCCCACTGCATGTTTGCCCAGAGCTGCGCGCCGCACGGAGGAAAAGCGGTCCGGCAGGAAACCCACTCGCTGTCACCCCGGCTCATGACAAACACGTCATTGCCGTCCACGAGCGGCGCCATGTAATGCACCAGGAGATTGCCGGCGTGGTCCTGCCGGATGGGCTCGGCGAGATTATCGTAGACGAATTGTCCGAGCAGCCGCTCGGGGCGCTGTGCGGGGACGGGCGCTGCGCCTGTGTGAAGCGAGTTTCGGCCCCACTGCGCCCAGCCTTGCGCGTACACGCCGGCGGCGATCAGGTAAAGGCATGCGAGGCGGTTCAGGGAGTACTCTCCGGATCAGAGCGCGGCGGGCGCTGTTCGCAGGGCAACCTAACGCACGCCGCTCAGGAGCTGTT
>DASSSG010000759.1:0-4447 GCA_035708545.1 Bryobacteraceae bacterium
AAGATGAAGACCGTCCTGCGCGCCGGGACGAACGTTTCCTTGTTTGTCGACGCTCACATGCTCGCGCGCTCCCGGCACTCGCGCACGGCGTGCGTTCAGTGCCACACCGGCGGCACCCCTGCTGACCTGCAGCCGTGCCGCTCGATGCCGGCGAAAGTGGACTGCTCGATCTGCCACGTGGAAGTGGTCAACCTGTACCGCGACAGCACACATGGGCGGCTCGCGGCACAGGGCAGTCCGGACGCTCCGCAATGTCAGGACTGCCACAGCACGCATGGCACGCAGGGAAGGAATGATTCGGCCTCGCCGACATTCTCACGCAACGTGCCGGCTCTCTGCGCAAAGTGCCATCGCCATGGCCAAAAAGCCGCCCTCCGCAACGGCAAAGTGGACCATGTCGTCGAACACTATCGCGAGAGCATCCACGGTAAAGGGCTGCTGCAAAGCGGCCTGACCGTCACGGCCGACTGCGCCGACTGCCACACCGCGCATCACGAACTGCCGAGCAGCAATCCGCGCTCGAGCGTGAATCGCGCGAACGTCGCGAAAACATGTGCCCAGTGCCACCGCGGGATTTTCGAGATGTTCGCCGCCAGCGTCCACAGCCCCGATGTGACCCGCACTGGTAAAGACCTGCCGGTCTGCGCCGACTGCCATTCCGCGCATACCATTCAGCGAACCGATTTCCCCAACTTTCGGTTGCACATCATGGATCAGTGCGGCCGCTGCCATAAGCAAATCACCGAGAGTTATTTCGACACCTTCCACGGAAAAGTTTCCAGGCTCGGATACCTGAAGACCGCGAAGTGCTACGACTGCCATGGCGCGCACGACATTCTGCGTACCGACGACCCGCGGTCGCGGCTGAGCCGCAACAATATCGTGCAGACCTGCTCGAAGTGCCACACCGGATCCCATCGCCAGTTTGCCGGGTATCTGACGCACGCGACCCATCACGATCCTCATAAATATCCGTTTCTGTTCGTGACATTCTGGGCCATGACGTCGCTGCTCGTCGGTACCCTCGTGGTATCCGGCGCCCACACGGCGCTGTGGCTGCACCGGTCGCTCGAGTACCGGAAGGAACTTCGTAATGGCGAACCGGCCGAGGCAGCTCTGTACGTGCGTCGATTCCGCAGATTCGACCGCAATCTTCACCTGATGGTCGTCTCCAGCTTCCTCGGGCTGGCCCTCACCGGAATGATCCTGAAGTTCTCCTACGCTCCGTGGGCGAAGGTGCTCGCGCACGCTCTCGGTGGCTTCGAGGCGGCGGGCCTGATCCATCGCCTCTGCGCGGTCCTGACTTTCACGTACTTTGGCCTGCATCTTCGGGACCTTGTTCGGCAGCGCCGGCAGAGCGGTAAGAGCTGGCGGGAGTTTATCGTGGGCCCCGACAGCATGCTCTTCAACCGGCGAGACTGGCACGAGTTCATCGCTTCCCTGAAATGGTTCGCGCGGCGCGGCGCGCGGCCGGAGTACGGACGCTGGACCTATTGGGAGAAGTTCGACTACTTTGCCGTGTTCTGGGGCGTCGCGGTGATCGGCGGCACCGGATTGCTGCTGTGGTTCCCCACCGTCTTTACGCGTGTGCTCCCGGGCTGGGTCATCAACATCGCCACGACGATCCACAGTGATGAGGCGCTGCTGGCCACCAGCTTCATCTTTGTCGTGCACTTCTTCAATACGCACTTCCGCCCCGAGAAATTCCCGATCGATACCGTCATATTCACCGAGGGCGCGCCGCTCGAGGAATTCAGGCGCGACCGCCCTCGGGAATATCGGCAGCTCGTGGAGACGGGAAAGCTGGAATCGATGTTGATGCCCGCGCCGCAACCGCTCGCCGTCAAGCTATGGCGCCGTATCGGGTTCACCGCGCTTACGATCGGGCTGGTTCTCATTTGCCTGATCGTCTACGCAATGGTCTTCGCATACCGCTGATACGCGGCTGGTGAAAGTGCTCAGGTGCGGCGCGATCCCGTCTTCCGCGTCTTCTTCGCGGCAACACCCTCCCACGCCGCACGGATCGCGGGTCGCACGGTGGCTTCGTCCGCGGACTCGAGCTGCACCCTCGTAGCTCCCTGCCGGCCCCACTCGCCTTTCACCGGCGCGAATATGGCCGGGTAGAGGCGGGTGAAATCGTACTGCTGCTCCGGGTTCAGCTTCACCATCGCCCATGCGTCACTCGGGTATCCGAGCGTCGCGAAAATTTTCCCGCGAACGCGAAAGTCGGGGTGGCCCATGTGCGCCCGTTCCTCGGCGTCTGGCATGGTAAGCGCAAGCCGCCGAAATTCGTTCGCGGTCATATGCGTATTCCAGAGTAACCCCGCGGTTCGCTGCCCGCACTCCGCACCGAGTGCCTTTACCTTCCCGACGCGCGCGGGATGCGGCTGGCCCGCCGCAGCTGATTAATGCGCTTTCGCAGCGCGGTCGTAAAGCACCTGCACTCCGCAGCGGTGGCTCCACTCGCCCGCAGCCCCGTGCGCAGCTGTGGGTTCGTGATCCGGCCCAGGTACCCGAGCAGCCAGCGCGCGTCCTCGACCCTGACATCGTTGGCGAACTCGTCCGTATGCAGACCCACGAAGCCGAAGCGAATCTTATCGCCGTCACGGCCGCGAACGAACCCTTCCGTTTGCGCGGTGAAGCGGGTGCAATCCCAGCCCTTCGGGCGATAGTCAGCGCCCCAGGCCCCGAGCGTCTGGCCCCAGTCATTGACGAAATAAATCAACTGAACGCGATTCTTCACGCGCTGCTCGAGTATGCCTGTATTGCTGCCGATCGCGCGGTCGCGCGCGTCCTTGTTGTCCCAGTTCGACAGCAGCATCATCAGCACTTTCAGCCCCTGCAGCTCGCGCGTGCCAAGGAACGGATTGTAGTTCCATGCCCAGTCCTGCGCGAGGAACCGAAGCTCGGGGTCACGGCGTTCGAGAGCCGCGTTGACGAACCACCCGTCGCTGTGGACAAAGGGCGCCGCGCGTCTGAGTGGCGGCACGCCTTCGATCCTGGCTTTCCGCACGAAACAGTTCGATTCCGCATAATAGCCGAGCGCCGCCGCAAGCCGCGTAGCGAAGCTCTCCGATTTGATCTCGTACCCGCCCTTTACGCGCCAGTTCACGGACGCCGCATCCCGGATAACAACCTTTGGACTGCTGCCTGTGAAGTCCTCGCTCACGAAGTGATAGGGCCGGACGGGCTGGTACGTCGCCCCTCCCGCCGGATATCTGAAATCAATCCTCTCGACGGCGCCCGGATTCCTCCAGAGAACCCGATCCTGTGCTGCGGCGGCGCCCGCAACCATCAGCGCGGCGATAAGAGGGCGAACCGGTCGAAGACGTGTCACCGTGTGATGGACGACTGCGTACGCTTCCGCGTGACGATATTTCTTAGCCTTCCCTTGACTCTGGGCCTCGGGCCCGCTTGTCTCCCCGCGAGCTATATAATCGTTCCCCAGTTAGCCTTCACGGGACAGAGGGGGAAAAGCTATGCGTCGCGTCTTCGCGGTTTTTGCCGCCCTGCTATGGCCCTGCCTGGCGGTCGGCCAGGTCGCCACCGGCACCATCGGCGTCGTTGCTGAGGATAGCTCGGGCGCCGTTGTGCCCGGGGCCTCGGTATCGGTCACGAACAAGAACACCGGCCTCTCCCGCAGCGGCCAGACCGACGAGCGCGGCGAGTTCCTCGCGCCCTTCCTGCCCGGTGGCGAGTACTCTGTCTCCGTGCAGGCGCCCGGCTTCAAGCGGGCAAATCTGCAACAGTTCACGCTGCAGGTCGATCAGAACGCGACGGTCCACCTCACCCTGACCCCAGGCGATGTTATCGAAGTCGTCCAGGTCACCGAGGCCACGCCCCTGCTCGAGGCGGACACGTCCTCGCTCGGCCAGGTTATCGAGAACAGGAAAATCGTCGACCTCCCGCTGAACGGCCGGAATCCGTTCGCTCTCGGTCTCCTCGCCGGCAACACCACACCCGTATTTGGCATGGGCACGAATCTGCCGTTCATCGCCGGCGGCGGCCGCTTCTCCTCGAACGAAGTCCTGCTCGATGGAGCCGACAACAACACCACAGTCACTGCCGGCTCGATCGGACGCAACGGCGTCGCGCTCCAGCCCAGCGTGGACGCTGTCCAGGAGTTCAAGGTAAAAACGAACTCCTTCTCCGCCGAATTCGGTCACGCTGCCGGGGCTGTCGTTAACGCCACTATTCGAAGCGGCACAAACTCGTATCACGGCACTCTGTTTGAGTTCCTGCGCAACGACAAGCTGGACGCGAACAATTTCTTCACGAACTCAGCGCGCCTGCCCAAAGCCGCGTTCCGCCAGAACCAGTACGGCGGGGTGCTCGGAGGCCGCATCATTCGCGACAAGACCTTTTTCTTCTTCGACTATCAGGGCACGAAACAGCGGACCGCCGCGGCTTCCTCCATCGGCAGTGTTCCGCCAACGGCAATCCGGGG
>DASSSG010000760.1:0-3414 GCA_035708545.1 Bryobacteraceae bacterium
GTGGAGACGAACGCGCGCGGCGACGTCGTCTATCAGCTGCAGGACAGTCTGCGGAAGCTGCAGACCGATCATCTCGACTGCGTCCACATCCATAACATCGGCCGCGAGGATCGGTATCCCAGTCTGAAGCAGGTGCTGGCGAATGACGGCACGCTTGGCGCCCTGATGGATGCCAGGCAAAAGGGACTCATCCGCCACCTCGGCGTCACCTGCCACATGCGGCCGGCCCGCGCGCTGCCTGCGCTCGAAACCGGCGAGATCGATCTCTTCATGTGCACCATCAATTTCGTCGAGCGGCATATTTACGGGTTCGAGGAGAAAGTGCTCCCGGAAGCGCGCAGGCGCAACGTCGCGGTGATTGGGATGAAAGTGCTCGGCGGGCCGGTGCGAGCCGGAGGCGCGCGCCTCATGAATCCCGAAGACTACAATGCAACGCTGCGCTACGCCTGGAGCGTGCCGGGCGTGGCGGTCGCGATTGTCGGCCTGCGCACTCCGGAGGAGCTGCGCGAGGCGCTCGGCGCCGCTCGCGCGTACACACCGCTTGCTCCCGCCGAGACCAGCGCGCTCATCGAGCGCGGCAAGCAGCTCGCTGCGACCTGGGGTCCTCTGCGCGGCCCGGTAGCATAGAGGCAGTGTCCGACACGAAGTGCGTACTTTTTGTTCACGCGCATCCGGATGATATCGAGACGCTCGGCGCCGGCACGGCGGCACTGCTCGCCCGGCGCGGCCACCGCATCGTGCTCGCGACGCTCACGCCGGGCGACTGCGGCAGCAGGGACTACTCAGCTGAAGAGCTCGCGCGAATTCGCAAACGCGAAGCGGCGGCAGCGGCGAACCTGATCGCCGCCGAATATCATTGCCTCGAGTTCCGCGATCTCGTGATCTTTGTGGACGATGCGTCCCGCCGCCGTGTAACGGAGTTCATCCGCCGGGTGCGGCCGGATCTCGTCATCACCAGCGCGCCCGCCGATTACCACTGCGATCACGAAGCGACCAGCCTGCTGGTGCGGGACGCGTGCTTCGCTGCCGGCGCGCCGAATTACCGCACGGGCAGCGCCGAGCCCTTCGGCCACATCCCTCACCTGTATTTCATGGATCCGGTCGAAGGCGTCGACCGTGAGGGCAATCCTGTACCGCCCGACTTCGTAGTGAACGTCGAGAAGTACATGGACGTGAAGCGCGACATGCTTTCGTGCCACGAGAGCCAGCGCGAGTGGCTGCGCAAGCACCACGGCATCGACGATTTCGTCGGCCAGATGGTCCAGTGGACCCGCGCGGCCGGCGAACGCGTCGGGATTCGCTACGGTGAGGGCTTCCGCCGGTACAAGGTCGCGCCATTCCCGCAGACATCGCTGCTTCCGGAACTCGTCGGCGAAGTTGTCGCTGTGATGCCGAAGCCGGTCAGCGCAGTTTAGTCGTACGGCCGCCGCCGGCGCGGAAGTTGCCTGCTGGCGGACGGGGAACGCATCCAGCGGGTTGCGTCAGCTCCTCGACGGCCGTGGAAGCGGCTTGTCCGCAGCAGCAAAGTCAGCCGCCGCTTCGCTCGCCGACCCGATGTCCTCCGCGCCGCTGTCGTACATAATCTTCTTCGCACGGTCGACCCAGTCGGAGCTGTCGCAGTGAACTGACATCAGGATGCCGCCGCTGCGGATGCGGCCTTCGTAGCGCTTGGCCTCGTACTCGGGAATTCCGAGACCGACAAGCGCTCCGACAATACCGCCGAGAGCGCCGCCGGCGCCCGCGCCGGCAAGCGCGGCCACGATCGGACCCGCCGCGATGAACGGTCCGACTCCCGGGATAGCGAGCGCGCCGATGCCCGCAAGCCAACCGAGCGCCCCGCCAAGCACGAGGCCCGAGGTCGCGCCCGCCGCGGTACCCTCAGGCGCCTTCGTGTGCTTCTCGTGCGCGAAGTCCTTGGTTCCCCGATTATCGGGGAACAGGACAGAAATGTCCGTGTTCCGGAAGCCTGCCGCTCGAAACGCTTCGACGGCGTCCGACACGTGCGGTTCGTCGCGGTAAATGCCGAAAACGGCGGTGTTTTTGCCTGCCATGGTAGCTCCAAACGCGTAGTTGGGCCGCTTTCGCCAGGAGCGTGAAGCGCCTCGGTTGTTAGAGGTCTCGGGCAGGCAAAAAGTTTTCCCGGTGACCGGCCGTGAAACGAACTTCCCGGCTGGAGCACTCTATGGTCGCTCCGCCGTCCCGCTTTCCCCAGGCGGTTCGGATCGAGAGCCCCCGCCGTTCGTGAGTGATCTCGGGCGCCGTGACCGGCGGCGAAACGGGAGGTAAGTCATGAAGGCCGATGACAAAAAACCGGCTGCAAAAGATCCGCAGGCGTATGAAGCCGAGCGGCTTCTTCCGCTGCGGAAGACAATGTTGTTTCAACTTGCTGTGAGCCCGGACATCGGGGTCAGCGGCAATACGTTCTGGGAAGAGCTGACATGTGTCGGCTACAACCCCCAGACGAATCTGCTGGAAGCCGTGGTGAGCATCAAACGCTCTACTGGCTACAGCGGAGGCCTGTGCACCACCGGATCGAAAGAGTACGTGAGGTTCTTCGTCGACTACGGCGGAGGCTTTCAGGATCTCGGCTTCACCAGCTTCGATGCGCACGACATTCCCGATCCCGGCGGAACGTTGCACCCAATCGAGTACATGGTCCGGATGCCACTGCCGGATGCCGGACAGCGGCGGTGTTGCCGACACGGCGTGATTCCCACGGTCCGCGCGGTTCTGTCGTGGAACACACCCCCGCCCACAAACCCGAACCTGCTGGGGCCGTTTGGGAACCGGCTCGACGCACGCATCCAGCTCGCGCCGAAGCCGTATTCACTGGCATGTCTGCTCGAAGACATCAAAATCGATCTCCCTGTCCTCAAGATGCTCGACCTCGAGCAGGCTCTGCCGAAAAAGAGCACTCCGCTCGCGAGCACGAAATTCGAGAAGTTCAGGAAATATCGGCAGGCTAAGATCCCTGACCACCGGGCGCTCGCACCAGTCGTGCACGCCTTCAGCGGCCAGCAGGCGCCACAGGGCGCGCAAATCTCCCCGGCGCAGTTCGCGGAACTCGCGAAGCTGAACGTCAACTGGCAGGCGATACTCGACGCGCTGAGCCAAAGCTCGGCCGACGTTTCCTTCGAAGAACTCACGTGTGTGGGGCTCGAGACGGCGGCCGACACGCTCGGAGCCGTGATTCACGTCAAACAGCCGACCGGCTACAGCGGCGACCTGTGCGAGGACGGCTCGAAGGAATATGTCGCATTCTGGGCCGACTGGAAAGAGAACGTCATCAACTACACCCGATGAGTCGGTTGGTTCCCGGCGCTTTCGGGTGATCCATCCCTTTCACCCACTGTTCGGTCGTGAATTCGAAGTCTGGTACTTTCGCCACAACTGGGGAGACGAGCGGGTAAACTA
>DASSSG010000761.1:0-6308 GCA_035708545.1 Bryobacteraceae bacterium
CTGTCCCGATGCGGCGGAATCGCGAGATAGATGTTCAGCGCCTCACCGGCATTCCGCACGTAAGGCGCAAGCGGCCTGGGAGGCGGGGCGGCGTCGACGCCGGGGATATCGAACAGCAGGCCGTCCGGGAAGATGCCGCTCGCTTCCGAGAGCGCGAACTCGCCGGCCGCGAGTTTCACGCGGTCGATGGCGTAGTTCTGAAAACCCCACGCGCGGAAGTGCAGCGATTCGACGCGAAACCGCAGGAGGTCTTCGAGAAAGCGATCCTGAGCCTGCAGATGCTGCGGGGTGAGAAACGTCCCCTTCGCCCAGATGACGGGTTGCAGCTTTCGCATTCGCTTAGTGCCGGCCTCCGTTCCGGAAATGCCCGCTATCGAGTCACGAGCCGGAAGTCCGAAACGTAGATTTTATCTTTATCGGTCGCGAGGAAGCCGAAGCGGCCGCCGGTTGCGTTGAATTCGTCGGCGAACCAGTCATTGATTCGGATCGATGTTCGCGCCGGCTCGAGCGTCAGAATGACGGAGTAGATACGATTCGGCACCTTCAGTTGCGCCTGCTTCTGCTTCAGTCTCCTGCCGCCGCGCACGTCGACCCGCGTGTACTCGTCCTTATCGAGCTCGATCAATGTGTAATTCTGCGGATCGGTCAGATTCGTGACGATCCGGATTCTGGGATTGGTGAGTCTGCCCGCTTCACGCGTACGGATATTGAACCTCGCGCTGCCCACGATTGGCTGCCTGAAGAGGATCATTCGGGGCTGCTCGAAGACGAACCAGCCGTCCTCACGCCGCCATGTGCCGTCCCAGTCGTCAGCCGTCATAGCGCGCTCCTGGGTGATGCGGATCAGCGCAAGACTCACCTTCGCAGTCTGCCCGGAGTGGACCTGCACAGGGTCGCTCTTTGTCGTATACCCGGGTGCGGAGGCGGCAATGAGATAAGTGCCTTCCTGCAAAGACATCTCCGGTTTGCGGAAAGGCTGAGGGTTCTCCGTGCCGCGTGAGTACGTGACGGTCGCATCGGCGGGCGTGACTTCGACTCGAAGGGTGCCGTTCGGTTTCGGAACGGGCTTGGCAAACTCGACCGGAGGCTGGGGTTTCGGCTCCGAAGGCGCGGGCTGACGGCTTACCGGCACCAGCGGGATCTCTACACGGTGCTGCGCGCCTTTTCTGATCGTCACCGTGCGGGTGTCAGTGAGATAGCCGTCCTGCGATGTTTCCATCGTGTAGTCTTTCGGCTCGAGGCTGATCCGGAACTGCCCCTTTCGGGTAGCGCCGCGATCCTTGCCGTCTATTTTTATGCGGGCTTCCTCGGCGCCGGTTACGCTCGCGAACAAATAGCCCAGGTTGGTGTTTGTGCCGACATACACAGCCACAATGGGACGATTCGCCACCTCAACACTGCGTGAGAGCGCGGCGTCGCCTTCGCCTACGACCACATCATACTTGCCCGGCGTGATCGGCTGCTCGAAGTAGCTGTTCCTGAGCGTCCCGGCTTCCCTGCCGGCAATGAACACCTTTCCGGTGTCCAGTGTCGTGCGGATGCGAACCTGATCCTTATACGTTCCGATGATCATGGTCTGCACATCCTTCGGGCTGGAGAGTGTGGAAAGCGAGGGCGCTGTCTGGGGAGCAATCTCTATTTCGAAGATGGTTTTGTTTCGGCCGGTCTCGACCAGGAACCTGTGTTTGCCGGCCGCAAGATCGTCTTTGATGATCATGCCGCCCGGGAGTTCCTCAGGCGCTCCGCCGTTCAGGGACACTTTGGCGCCCTGCACTTCAACGAACAACTGAATGGACGGCGGCAGCGGCGTCAACTGGATCTCCACCGGCGGCGTCGTCTGCCCGCCTGCGATGGACAGCTTGTGGGTAAAGGTAGTGAAGCCGTCTTTCGTCGCCTGTACCAGGTATTCGCCGGGCGCGAGCTCAACGGTCCCCGGAGTAATGGTCTTGTCGCCGACCTTAATCACGGCGTCCTCGGGCGTTGCCAGAAACTGGACCGCTACCGTACCGGGGGCCGGGGGAGCGGCGGGGGTGCGGCTGCGCTGCCACTGCACGATTCCGATCACAACCGCCAGGACGGCAACCGCAGCGCCCGTGGCGTACAACAGCCCGCGCGAGCCTGGCTTCAGGAGAATCCCGGGCTTCCGCCGCCGCGCGGCGTCTTTCGTCTCTGCTGGCGGTCTGGCCGCTGGACCCGCGGGAGCAGCCGGGGCGGCCGGCGATTTCGCCGGCGCCGGCGCAGCCGCACTGCCGCCGCTCGAGAGCGGCGTCTGCGCCATCGCGGCCGGCAGATCGGCAGGCGCAGGGCCGTTCCCGCCCATGAGCACCGTCGCCATCCCGGCGCCATCGGGAAGCGCCGGTTCCGCCGGCGTCTCTGCGACGGGTTCCTGCGTGGCAGACGGCTGCCTCGCCAGGTGTTCGTTCAGCAGCTTCTCGATGCCCGACACATAGCGCGTAAACTCAGGATCGCCGCAATACTCGAGCGTAATCGCGTGCGCCGTTTCCAGTATCTGGCGCAACGCGTCGACGTCCGCCGTCGCGACCGCGGCGTTGGCGAGAGCATGCAGCCGCTCGAGCTCCCGGGCGCGCTGCTGCTTCTTTTCGTCATCGAGGAAGCCTTTGGTCAGTGTCGAGTGGAGCTGCACCAGCCGCGGCTCCATGGGATAGCTCTGCAGGCCCTGGGCAACCTCCGACAGCGCAGATCGCAGATCGCCTTCGGCCTGCAGCGAACGCGCTCTGCCGACCACCGCGCTGAGGAACTCTTCACGCCGCGCATCCTCGATGAGAATCCTGACGCTGCGCGCGGACTGATCGTTCGGGTCGAGCTCGAGCGCGCGGTTGAGATACTGCTCCGCCGCCCGGGCGTCGCCGTCGAGGAGCGCGCGAGCGCGCTCGACCAGACGCGTCGAGAGCAGCGCCCGGACCTCGATGCTCCTGTCATCGAGAGCGCGCGCTTCGGTGAGCCTGTCGATGCCCGCATCGAACTGACCTGCCTCGAAGAGGCGATTGGCGTCGGCAAGATACTGTCGCGCCTGGGCGGTCCGCTCGAGCGCCTGGACCGCGAGGTTGCGCAGCTGCATCAGTTCGCCGTCCTCGGGAAACTCCTCGAGCGCCCGCCTGGCGACCTCGAGCGCCCCCGCGTAGTCGCCCGATTCCTGGCGCCGGTCGAAGTCTTCGACCCAGCGGGCCTTCTGCTCCGCACGCGCCTGTTGCTCGCGGCGGCGGCGGACGCGCTCGACTTCGACGGCAAGGCCCGGATACTGCGCGTGAATATTGCGCAGGATTTCCCATTGCCCGAGCGCCTCCGCGAACTGCCCGCGCTCTTCGAGGTGACGCGCCTTGGCCACTATGCCGTTGACCAGATCGAGACGATCTCGCATGAGCCGCAGCGACCGCTGAAAATGCGCTTCATCGGGGAACCGCTCCACGGCATCGCGCAGAATGTTGACTCGCTTCTGAAGATCGGGCTCGCCGTCGACGGCGCGGTCCACTTCCGCGATGAAGCTCGAGAGCTTCTGGCGCTGCTGCTCCTCGATGTCGAACTTCAGGGCGGCGAACAGCGCGTTGCCAGGGTACTTCGTCAGACACTCCTGGCAAAGCGCGACCGCCTTCGTATAGTTCTGCTCGCCGAGGAGGCGGCGGGCTTCGGCGTACGACTGCTGGATCGCGTCGTACTCGGAGCGAACCTGATTGTAGAGATTCTGGTAGGTTGTCGCGCGGTGCGCGGCCGTGCTGTCCGGCGCTCGCCGATCGAGCTCGAGCACCTTTTCGAGCTTCGAGAGCGCCTGGCTCAGCTCGCCCTCGTGGTAGGCCTCGACCGCGGAGTCGTAGAGCCTGCGCTTGTCCTGGAGGCTGCGGTGGTAGTCGGATTCGAGCCGGTCGACCTCGGCCATCAGCTGCAGCCCGCGAGTGTCGGACGGACGAATCTGCAGCAGGTTCCGCAGCGCGTCGCGCGCATGCGAGAACGCGCAGTTTTCGATGTGCTGGCGCGAGAGCCGGATCCACTCGTCGATCTGCCGATCGCTGCGCGCGCTTTCCACCTGCTGGCGGAGCCCCAGCGCGTCGGTGTTGTCCGGATCGAGATCGAGCACTTCCTGAATCTTCTGCAGCGCGAGCGGATACTCCTCGCCTTCGATCCGCGTGCGGGCGCTTTCGAGGAGCTGGCAGATCCGCCGGCGCCGCGTCGCCAGCTCGATCTGCTTCTGCAGCAGCGCGATCTCCGAATCCATATGGCCTTCGGCGAGCAGCTCGCTGAGAATTTCATGTGCGAACTGATGATCGCCGGCGTCAAACGCTTTGCGCGCGCGCTGCACGCGCGGCTGGATGCGCGCCGGATCGAAGATGTCGATGGCCTCTCCGCGATGCGCTTTGACGAGAGTGTCCGCGAAATCCTTCGCGGTCCCGAAGCGGTGCCAGGGCTGTTTCGCAAGCGCTTTGTGAATGACGCGGCTGATGGCCTGCGGAATCGCCGGGTTGACGTCGGAAACCGGGGGCGGAATCTCCTCGAGAATCGCCTTCACCGTTTCGGATTCCGTCGGCCGGTCAAACGGGCGGCGGCGAGTGAACATTTCATAGGCAACCACTCCGAGCGCGAAGATGTCCGACAGCGGCGTCGGTTTCTTCATTTGCAGCGTCTCGGGCGCCATATAGAAGAGCGTGCCCTTGATGCCCACCGTCGAGGTCAGCGCACTCATGTGCACGATGCCGAAATCGATGATCTCGACTGTGTCGTCTTTGCGTACAAAGATGTTGCTCGGCTTAAGGTCGCGATGAACCACGCCGTGCTCATGCGCGGCGTGCAGCCCGCGGCAGGTCTGGATGAGAATCTCCACGCACCGATCGGCCGTGAGCCGCACACTGGAGTCTTTGATCAGGCGGTCGAGGGTGATGCCGGAAATCAGCGGCATCACGAAATAAGGTTTCTGCTGCCCGTCTTCCTCGTACTCGCCGATGTCGATGATCTTTACGATGTTCGGGTGATTAACCGTCGCAAGGACCTCACACTCCTTATAGAAGAGGTCGAGCGAAGTGCGGTCTGGCGCGTCGCGGATGGTCTTTACGGCGACTTCGCACCGCAGGACCGAGTCCCAGGCGCGGTAAATCACCCCCATGCCGCCCTGCCCGAGGGTCTCGCGGATTTCGTAACGCCCTTTCAGGGCCGGAAAAGCTGGCATACGAAGCAGTCACCTGACCGGCGGAGGATGTGAGCGCCAGGGCGTACTAATCCCGAGGTACCCCGCAGCGGCCTGCGGAGAAGGTCCCCGAAGGGGGATTCGGACGCAATCAGTCCGCCACAGCCGAGGATACAAATTCTACCATCAATTCGTCCGCAATCACACACTTTTTTCTGGCTACCTGTGCGGGATCGTGATATAGTTCTCTGTCGCCATCGAACGCAAGCCGACCGACGCGCGCGGAGGCGGGCGGCCGCCTTACCTGAGCGGGGCGGCAAGTCCGGCACCGCGGCGGCATCTGCCGAGCCTAGGGCGGAACCGCGTCAACTTCCGCGCTTTGCGGCAGCGCGGACGCGCCTGCAGTACGGCTGCAGAACGTAGTGACACGGGCGGCGTGTTCGTTGCACAGAAGGAGATGGAGGATCAGGTGGCAAGAGAAAGCACGCAGAAGAAGCTGGAGCGTGTGCGCCCCCCGCGGGTGCAGATCAGCTATGACGTGGAAATAGGCGGCGCGATCGAGCTCAAGGAGCTGCCGTTCGTGCTCGGCGTGATGGGCGATTTGTCCGGCATGCCGACAGATGCCAGGCCGTTCAAAGAACGCCGTTTCGTCGAGATCAATCCCGACAACTTCGACGATGTGCTGGCGGACATGAAGCCGCACCTTCAGTTGTCGGTGGAGAACAAGCTGTCTGACGATCCGGAAGCCGGCCAGCTCAAGGTGGACCTCCGGTTCGAGAAGCTCGATGATTTCGCACCCGCGAGCGTCGCCGGGCAGGTGAAGCCGTTGCGCGAGCTGCTGGAGCTCCGGACCAAACTCGCGGATCTGCGCGGGACGCTGCAGACCAATGACAAGCTTGACGAGCTGCTGCTCGAAGCGGTGTCGAACACGGAAAAGCTGCAAAAGCTGGGTCAGGAGATCGGAATCGCGAAGCCGAAGCCGGAGGAGCCCAATGCCTGAAGCGCAATCGACAAAACAGGTTCAGGTAAAGGAAACGACCGCGGCGGAAACCAGCCTGCTCGATCAGATCGTGCAGCAGGCCCCCGCCGGCGCCGAGCCCGCCGCCCTCGAACGGCGCCGGGACCTGGTGAAGGAATTCATCGGCCAGGTGCTCCAGGGCGAGATGACAGTCTCGCG
>DASSSG010000762.1:0-15158 GCA_035708545.1 Bryobacteraceae bacterium
TGAAGGTGGTGGACACGGCTCTGGACGCGCCGGAGGTGCTCGAAAACGTGGCGAGCCGCTGGGGCAGGCAGTCCGAAGTGTACCGGCTGCTTGCGGCTCAGCCCCGTCGCGCCTGCCCTGTCAGCCTGCAGAATCACAACGATGAAGCGTGGTTTCGAAACATAAAAATCCGCCGGCTGCAACAGCGAAGCGAGGCTCCCGGAGTCACGCCTCGCGCATCGCTCAGAGCGCCGGCTCGAGGTAGCCGCTGACCTGGATGATTGCCGTTCGAGACCATGGATACTGCGCCAGCTCGTTCCGCGGCCGGTAAATTACATTCAGCTTCGTGCCACCCTCGGCTACGATGCGGCGGCCTTTGAGCACGTGCCTGCCCGGCTGCTGGTGCAGGCGCACACGATCCGACGCGCGCGGATCCTCACTGCCGCCGAATGTCGCGAACAGTTCGGCTGAAGGGGTGAGAAAAGCGTGTACAGTCATCGCTTCGACAATGAGCCGCTTGCCCTCCGGCACGTCCCAGGTCTCGCAACGGGCGGTCTCGGCCTCCTGTGACCAGTTGCACGCGATCCGCAATCGCACTGGCTCGCGATTTCCATCAGTGATGCGGGCGGCGTGAGCGGCAGTCGAGCTCAGGCCGGCAACCGCCGCGCTCAGCAAAATCGTCCTGAGTGTCTTCATCGGTTCCCCCCGATGAAGTACGCGCGAAAAACCGTGCGGCCGGTTCACTCGAGCAGCGGAAATTTCCCCTACCCGCGCAGCTCTCCGAGGCGCACTCGCACGTTCTGCTCACGCCCGCCCCGCAATATCGTGAGCGTCACTTCCGTACCTGGCGGCGTGCTCGATACGCGGATGCGGAAATCGTTGACGGCGGTGACGGGCTCGCCGTTGAACGCTACGATCACGTCGCCTTCACGGAGACCGGCGGCTGCAGCGGCGCCCGCCGGAACTACCTGCGCGATGAAGATTCCTCGCGGCTCCCTGAGGCCGAGCTTCTGCGCAATCTCGCTCGTCACCAGACCGATGCTGACGCCCAGCCCTCCCCGGCGAACCCGCTTATTGCGGACGAGCTGGTCCATGACATTCCTCGCCATGTTTGACGGAATCGCGAATCCGATTCCGATGTTGGCTCCGGTCGGCGAGAGGATCTGCGAATTGATTCCAATCAGGTCGCCATTGGTGTTGACCAGCGCCCCGCCCGAGTTGCCGCGGTTGATCGGGGCGTCCGTCTGCAGGAAGTCCTCGAAGCTGCCGTCGCTGAGACCGGTGGCGCGACCCTTCGCGCTGATGATCCCCATCGTCACTGTCTGGCCGATCCCCAGGGGATTGCCGATCGCGAGAACCAGATCGCCAACACGAACATCATCCGAGTTGCCGAGGTGCAGCGTCGGCAGATCGCTCGCGTTGATCCTGAGCACAGCGAGATCACTCGGCGCGTCTGAACCGACGAGATCGGCGCGATACGTTCGGCGGTTCGGCATCTCGATGGTGATCTCTTCGGCGCCATCGACGACGTGATGATTTGTAAGGGTGTAACCATCGTTTCGGACAATGACGCCAGAACCGAGGCCGAGCTGCTGCTGCTCGGGCGCCTGCCGGGGAACGACGCGGCGGCCGAAGAACTGTTCGAAGAGCGGATCGTCAAAAAACGGAAACTGCTGCGGCGCGCGCACACGGCGGGCGGAACGAATCGTCACCACGGCGGGAGTCGTGCGATCGACCACGTCTGCGTACGAGTGGACCGCGGGCGCACTGCGTGGCGCCGAACGCTGCTGCTGAGGTGATGTCGTCGGCGCAGTAGAAGGCGGCGCCGCACGCTCCTCACGCTCTGCGCGTCTGCTCGGCAGGCTGCAACCCGCGAGAACGATGGCGAGCGCGACGGCCGCCGCAGGGGTAGCTCGCATTTTCGGAACTCTGCCGGATAGACGCGCGAAAATCCCAGGTGTTACCGGATCAGGGAGCGCCATGCCGATGCCGTTCCCATTCATAGCTCGGACCGGTAGTCCACACATGCCGGTCACCGCCGGCGTTCGTACGGCGCGATTCAAAAAAATATCCGCCGTCGAGGTGAAAGCGCGATCCGAGCGCCGCTCGCAAACCGCCGCCGAGGCGGTGGCTTCGCCATCCCTGCCGGTCGAGCAGGAGCTCGAAATTACTGTATGGCGCGACGCGGCCTTTCGCGGCCAACCGCACGCGCCCGCGGTATCGGTTGAAATCCGGCCGTCCCGTGATCAGAAACCGCTCCGCGCTCACCCGCGCGCTCAGTTCTGTGCTCGCGTTCGAAAGAATGGTTGTCGAGGCGCCCACAAACGGGCGGTGAATTGTGCGGTAGGCTTCGGTATCTTTCTGTTCCGTATAGTAATAGCCCGCGGCCAGGGTTTGGCGAGGACTCACACGACAGGTAATGATGGGACCGAATCTCGCCTCGTACGGACCTGGAGTCTGCGACTGCGTTCGCAACCGGGAGTGCAGCGTTACGGTCAACCCATGCGACGCTGGGACATCCACGTCAAATACGTGGTACGTCTCCGTCGGCTGTGCATACGCAGCAGCAGCCATGAACCCCAGCCACAGGCAGTGCAATCTCAACGTCGGGTGCTCCGCGAATCAGCTGTAGAAGTTCTTGTCCCACGCGTGGTGGCGGAGCTTTGCCAGGGTGTGCTCGTCGAGCGGCCCCCGCTGCGATACGCTGCAGTTTGCCTCGACGCTGCTGACTCGCCGCATGCCGGGAATCACCGTGGACACCGCCGGGTGCGAAATGCAGAACCGCAGCGCCAGCTCGGGAAGTTCACGCTTCTCGATTCCCAAATCCGCGACGAGTCGCGACACATGCTCGACAACCTGCCGCTTGCGGTCTCCCCGGAAATACCAGTCACGGAACTCGCCGGGTTCGAAACGAGCGTTCTCGGTCAGCGTGCCTGTGAGACTGCCTTCGTCAAACGGCACGCGCGCAAGCACGCCGACATTGCACTCCTGCACCGCCGGAAACAGATTGCGCTCGGGCGACTGATCGAAGATGTTGTAGATCACCTGTACGGTATCAATCAGACCAGTGCGGACGAGCTCGAGCGCGGAGTCCGGCTGATGGTCGTTTATGGAAACGCCGACGGCACGAACCTTTCCGGATCGCTTCAGATCGCCAAAGGCGCGCTTCCACTCGTCGCGGCCGATCCAGTCCGGATTCCAGACATGCAGTTGCTGGAGATCGACTGTCTCCATGCCCAGGTTGCGCAGGCTCGTCTCGGTCGACCTCATGATGTAGTCGTATGGGAAGACATGATCGATGCCGATGCCGGGACGCGCCGGCCAGAGCTGGTTCTTCGGCGGAACCTTGGTCGCGACGAAGATACGGTGCGGCGCCTCGCGAATGACCTCGCCTGTGAGCTTTTCGCTGTGGCCCTCTCCGTACGCGAGGGCCGTGTCAATGAAGTTCAGGCCGAGCTCGAAGGCGCGGCGCAAAGCACGCACAGATTCATCGTCAGTGCCGCCCCTCCACTGATTGCCCCCGATCCCCCAGGCGCCATATCCGATCTCGCTCACTTCGAAGCCGGTCCTGCCGAGCTTTCGATATCGCATCAGTAACAGCGTACAGGCTCGAAGTCACGGATCGCAGAGGCAGTGTTCTCAGACCTCGATCGCTGCCGTTGGCGTCGAGCTCGTGCGCGACGGCGTGCGCGCTGGGAAATCTTCAAAGAAAGCCAGGAGAGTCGTATCTGTGCTGCCCGCCATCGCTTCGACGCTGCTCGCTCTCCACAGTGAGAGGCTCGCGAGCCGGGAAGCGCAGTCAGGGCTGACGGTGAGGGCCGTGCGCGCTTTACTCGAGCCGAAAATCGACGCGGCGTTCGCGATTCAGTTGTTCGCTGAACACACGATCTACCTCGTCGAGCGCGATAGTCCTGCGCTCGTCATGCATGGTCACGAAGTGCAGCGACCCGCCTTCGACCCAGTAGGCGCGCGCCGCCCAAATCGTACCGCTTTTAGCCGCGATCAAATATACAGGCGAGGTGCTGGTACGAGCGGCCTCGGCCGGCGCCTCACGGCGATCCTCGCGCGCCGGAGCCGGACGTGGCGTTTCGTTGATAACAATGGTGGCCGGCGGGGCCACGGTCATCGGCGGAATCTCGACGACTGTGACCACAGGTGCTGCTGAAGGCGCCCATCCGTAGCCGTATCCATAACCGTACCCGTACGGCGCGCCGTATGTATAGGCGGGCGCGTATACCGACGGCCACCACGCTGCCGGCCACCATGCGCCGGTCGTCCATGGCCTGCGCCAATACCAACCGCCGAAGCCTCCGTGAAAACCGCCGACCCGGAAAGCGCCCCGCCCTCGAATGCCGTGGCCAAAGCCGATTCCACCGGCGAAACCGCGCGGGCCGGAGATGAAGCCACCCCGACCGAACCCGTGCCCGCCGAATCGGTGCCCGGCGAAACCATGCCCGCCGAATCCGCGGCCGGCAAATCCGCCACCTCCGCGAAAGCCGCCGCCAAAGCCACCACGTTGCGCGGAGGCGCTCGCCGCCGACATCAGGACCACGAGCAAAAGAGTCAGCCAACTGCGCGCCGACATACCTTCATGCTAGCGCTCATCTGCGCGGTTTTCACCCCGCGTGCAGCTTCGGACGAGCTCCTGGCAATGGCGAGAGCCAGGTTCGCACAACTTCCGGATGGCGAGGCTCGAGACGCGCTGAGCCGGGAAATCCGGCATGCCATCGGCAACTTGAGGCGTCTGCGCTGCCGTCCGACAGCGGTTGTAAAATGAGACTTCCAGTCGCGGTGTCATCGTCACGCTGCACCGTGGCCAGGGAACGTCTTCCCCCTCTTCGCCGGCTGGATCCAGGCCCGTTCCGCGCATGGACCCTGCGGAAAGCGCAGGCGGCGAAGGCGCATGAGCGCACTCATCAGGAGATCATATGCAGAACGCAAGCTGCGACATCGGACTCATAGGTCTGGCCGTCATGGGCCAGAATCTCGTGCTCAACATGAATGACCACGGCTACAAAGTTGCCGTGTTCAATCGCACCGTCTCCAAAGTCGACGAGTTCATCAACAACGAAGCAAAAGGCACGCAGGTCGTCGGGACGCACTCCATACCCGAGCTCGTGCAGGTCCTCAGGAGACCGCGGCGCATCATGCTCATGGTGAAGGCCGGATCGACGGTGGACGACATGATCGCGCAGGTCGTGCCCCATCTCGAGCCGGGCGACATCGTCATCGATGGTGGCAACTCGCTGTACACCGACTCGAACCGGCGCACGAAAGAGCTCGAATCGAAGGGTTTGCTGTTCATTGGCACCGGCGTATCCGGCGGCGAAGAAGGCGCGCGCCGCGGGCCGTCGATCATGCCGGGCGGCAGTCCCGCTGCCTGGCCACACGTCAAGCCAATCTTCCAGGCTATTGCCGCCAAAGTCGACGATGGCACGCCCTGCTGCGACTGGGTCGGCGAGAACGGAGCCGGCCATTACGTGAAGATGGTGCACAACGGCATCGAATACGGCGATATGCAGCTCATCTGCGAGGCGTATCAACTGCTGAGCGATGGGCTCGGTCTGGGCGCTGGCGATCTGCACAGCGTGTTCGCCGAGTGGCAGAAAGGCGAGCTCGACAGCTATCTCATCGAGATCACCCGCGACATTTTCGCAGTCCAGGACGACGACGGTATGCCGCTGGTTGACAAGATCCTCGACACCGCCGGCCAGAAGGGCACGGGCAAGTGGACCGGCATCAGCTCGCTCGAGCTCGGAGTTCCCGTGACTCTGATCGGCGAGGCCGTGTACGCGCGCTGCCTCTCAGCCATGAAGGACGAGCGGGTGGCGGCCTCGAAGATTCTCGACGGCACGAAGCGCAGGATCAGGCTCGATCGCAGGACCTTCGTCGAGAACGTCCGCCGAGCGCTGTACTGCTCCAAGATGATCTCTTACGCGCAGGGCTATATGCTGCTGCGCGAAGCCGCGAAGGAGCAGGGCTGGAACCTGAATCTCGGCGGAATCGCGCTCATGTGGCGCGGCGGCTGCATCATCCGCAGCCGGTTCCTGGGCAAGATCAAGGAAGCGTTCGACAAGAATCCGCAGCTCAGCAATCTGCTGCTCGACGATTTCTTCCGCAATACACTGCTGAATTATCAGGACTCATGGCGGCAGGCGATCGGCGAAGCCATCCAGGCCGGAGTGCCCACCCCGGCGTTTTCGACCGCGCTCGCGTTCTTCGACGGCTACCGGAGCGCGCGGCTGCCGGCCAACCTCCTGCAGGCGCAGCGCGATTACTTCGGCGCCCACACGTATGAGCGCACCGACAAGCCGCGCGGCCAGTTCTTCCACACCAACTGGACCGGCCGCGGCGGCCGCGTGGCCTCCGGCACCTATAACGCGTGATGCCGGAGACAAGGATGAATACCGGCCTGAACGTCAAGCCGGACGGCGCGCTCGATTTTGTCTCGCTCGGTGCGCTCGTGCATCGCCTCGACCCGGGCCACATTCCGTTCCGCAAGGCCACTGAGTGCCAGATTCACGTGAGCGGCGGCGAATTCAACTGCGCCGCCAATCTGGCGGACTGTTTCGGCATGCGCACGGGCATCGCATCCGCCATGGTCGACTACCCGATCGGCGAGCTTATCGCCGAGCGTGTGAAGGCTATGGGCGTGAAGCCGTTCTACAAGCGTTTCAGGCACGATGGCGTGCGCGGGCCGAACATGGCGACCGTATACAGCGATCGCGGCTTCGGTGTGCGCGGCCCCGTCGTGTTCTACAATCGCGCCAACGAAGCGGGCGCCCTGCTCAAGCCCGGCGACTTCAACTGGAACGAGATCTTCAGCGGCGGTGTGCGCTGGTTCCACAGCGGGGGCATCTTCGCCGCGCTGTCGGAGACCACGGGCGAGCTGATCGTCGAAGCCATGCAGGCGGCGAAAGCGGCGGGCGCGGTCACCTCATTCGATCTCAACTATCGCGCCAAGCTCTGGAATATCTGGGGCGGACACGATCGCGCACTGTCGGTGATCGGCCGGATTGTCCAGAATGTGGACGTGCTGGTCGGCAATGAGGAAGATCTGCAGATGGGCCTCGGCATTCCTGGACCGGAAGTCGAGAAGGCGTCGAAACTCGACCCCAGCGCCTTTTTCTCCATGATCGATAACGTGACGAAGAAACATGCGCACGTGAAGGTCGTAGCCACGACGCTGCGCGAAGTACGTTCCACGAATCGCCACGGATGGAGCGCGGTCGCGTGGATGGACGGCAAGACGTACCTGGCGCCGACGGCGGAGCTCGATGTATGGGACCGCGTGGGCGGCGGCGACGGCTTCGCCTCCGGCTTCTTTTATGGCCTGCTCACGGGCGCAAGCCCGGATGAGGCAGTAAGGCTCGGCTGGGCGCACGGCGCGCTGTTGACCACGTTTCCCGGCGACACGACCATGGCAAGTCTCGATCAGGTCCACGCATTCGCCAAAGGCGGCTCCGCCCGTATTCAGCGGTAGCGTCGCGATGGCGCTTGTGCAGTAGTCCCGCGTTCTTGACAACCGCTCCGTCACGGTTGCGGCTCAGAAACGACGTTTCCCAGCGCGCGTTAGCAAACGGTATCCGGGACGGCACAGTAGTCAACCTGAATTTCTTTGCAGCCCGCGGCGCATGTGGGATTGGTACCCGCACGCAGGGTTCGGCGCGGCCCTGCTGCGCTCAGCTGTTTCTGTAACACACGCTATACCAGGGGATCTTCCGAGGTGCGCATCCAGCAAACAGTTGTTAACGTTTCATTCAGGCGGTTGCCTGCCACGAGCTGCGTCACTGTTGCCATGGTGTTCATGGCGCGCTCGACGGACACGCCAGTTGCCGGGCCGCGCGGAAATGCGGAGGGCTGCGATGAGGTTGCCAGGTCCAGGCGGCGAACCGCGGCCCTGGCAGCGGATCGTTGCGGTCCGCCGTACGGTCCGGTTTAACATCCCGGCGGCCGGTCCGGCCTTCTTCGGCCGCCGGTCCTTTTGTTCGTGTCGAGGTTTCAAGTGCGATTCCAGGTCAGTGCTGATGCTGTCCGTGAGCAACTCGCGAGAATGCTCTCGGCCGCGACGTTCCGCCGCAAACCGCGCGTGAGCGCTTTTCTCGAGCACGCCGTCCGCGAGACTCTGGACGGCAATGAGATCCGTCTTAAGGAGTATTCGATAGGCGTCAGTGTGTTCGCCAGGCCAGAGGACTTTGACCCTCGCATGGACTCGATCGTTCGCGTCGAAGCGCGGCGCCTTCGGCAGACCATCGATTCGTACTACCGCACCGAGGGAGCGGACGACCCGATGTTCATCCAGTTCCGCCGCGGGTCATATGTGCCCGCTTTCATTCCGCGCCCCGCTGTGGATGCGGGGCAGATAGGCAAACTGGCAGCGGCGGGCGGGTCGGGTTTACTGCTCGGCGTCTTTGCTGCAAGCGATCCCCGGTCGGCTGCCGCGGGAACAGCAGCCGTCGCGCAGGGGACGATGCATATCATGTCCCTGCCGCTGGACGAGCAACATACCGAGCTGCTCTCTCGGCCGGAATCGCGCCTCTTTGTTCTCCGCGCCGCGACCGACGACGATCTGGCCACGCTGCTGGACGGCCATGCAGTCTCCTGAGAACGGCCGCGGATGGTGGCCAGACCCCGCGAGCTCAGGTGGACCGATCCACGCCGGAGTCATGTGTCCTGCTGGTTGACGATGACGAAGCGGTTCGCGGCCTGATGGAGCGTCTGCTGCAAGCGGCCGGTCTGACGGTCATCTCGGCCGGCGATCCGGTCGATGCGGCGCGCAAGTATCGCAGCTGCACGTCGCGCGTCGCGGCGCTTGTGACGGACCTTGACTTGCCGCGTATATCCGGCCTGGAACTCGCGGCCGTTCTGGTCGAGGTCGATCCCGAGTTGCCGGTGCTGATTGTTTCCGGTGCGTTCTCCCGCTACCCAGATTCACTCGAGCAGATCACCGCCCGCGGCTGGCGGTGGTTAGCGAAGCCGTTCTCTCCCGGTACTCTGGTCAGCATGGTGCGTGCCGCCATCGGCACAACCGAGGAACCTCAGCGGGTCCACTGACCTTCGAAGAATCACGGCCGAAACTTCAGCTTGCGGCCAGCTTGCGGCGGGGTTCTTGTCCGGGCCGGCAGCGACGAATCGCAGCATCCGGCCGCATTTAGCCGGGGCAGGGCCGCGCGATTGACTGCGCCTCACAGGAGAAGCCGCGCGGCCTTCAGGTTCCTGCCTCGGGGACATCCAGTCTCGCCGACCAGCGCTCCGCGTTCAATAAACCGGCCGTACTAACAGTAAGCAGTACTTGTTGATCCTGGCGGAGAGGGGGGGATTCGAACCCCCGGTAGAGGTTTAGGCCCCTACGACGGTTTAGCAAACCGCTGCTTTCGACCACTCAGCCACCTCTCCGGCGTTTGCGTGGGGACTAATTTGATGCTATCACGCGCGAGCCCTCAATTCCGCCGGAAAACGGCGATCCACTGCACTTTCGGAACGAAGTCACGGCGGCTGACCAGCTTGAAGCCGTTCGCCTCAATCTCGCGGATCGCGTCGTCCATGCCGAGGCGGACATGCTCCTCGCCGCGGCCTCCCATGGCTTCCTTACTTTTGTGATATTCGACGAGCACGAGCCGCCCATCGGGCTTCAGGGCTCGGCGCAGGCTCGCCAGCATCTCAGCGGGGTAGTCGAAATGATGATACGCATCGAGCACGAGCATGACGTCACCCGCTGCCTCGGGCAGCCGCGCGTCCCTCTCGTCGCCGCGAATATAGGTGATATTGACCAGTTCCCGCTCGTCCGCGCGGCGGCGCGCCTGCTCGAGAAAGTCGGGAAAGATATCCTGGGCGATCACGCGGCCTGACGGACTCACCGCCGCGCTCAGGTACGGCAGCATGTATCCGGGACCGGTCCCCACATCGATCACGGTCATTCCGGGCCTGAGTTCGAGTGCCGCAATCAGTTCCTTCGGCCGCTGGCGCTCGTCGCGGTCAGCAGCGGTGAGCGTGCGGGTGATGCCCGCGCGCTGCTGCTCCGTGCGATAGTTCTCGTTCGCGTGCCGCGCGACCTGTGCAGTCAGGAGCGCGGCTGGGCACAGGAGTGCGGCAAGAGTTCTCATAATGGCTTCTCCATGGGCAGTGCGAGCGGTGGCTCGGCGAGAAAATCGAGGCCGGCCATCTCGCGCACGGCTTCTCGGATCGCCTTCTCCGAAGCGGGTTCTACCGTGATCGCGAACGGCAGGTCATGTTTGTTCTCGCAGGGCAGCTGCAGGACGGCGTCCAGGCTGATGTGCTTGCCGGCAAGAATGCCGGCGAGGGCCGCGATGATGCCCGGCCGATCCTGCACGCGAAAGCGGAGATAGTACGCGCTCTTCTGGATCGTGACCGGGATGGGTTTGTACTCGCCGAGGCGTTCATGCGCGAAGGGCGAAACGCGCTCCGGGCTTCCGGACCGTATCTCACGAGCCACCCGCATGAGGTCGCTGACGACCGCGACGCCGGTTGGCCGCGGGCCGGCACCGCGCCCGTAATAGAACGTATCTTCGCCATACGCGCCGCGCACCCAAACCGCGTTGTATGCGCCTTTGACTCCGGCGAGGATCGTATTCAGCGGGATCATCGACGGGCGTACCGACAGGACAACGCCGTCGGGCGTTTGCCGCGCGGCGCACAGCAAACGGATTGTGTGGCCGAGCTTGTGCGCATACCCGTAGTCGATCGGAGCAATGCGGCGGATACCCTCTGTGTAGATGTCGGAAGGCGTAATCTTCTCGCCAAAGGCGAGCGCGGCCAGTATTGCGAGCTTCGAACGCGCGTCGTAGCCGTCGATGTCGGCACTCGGGTCGGCTTCCGCGTAACCGAGACGCTGCGCTTCGGCGAGCACGTCGGTGAAAGCGGCCCCGCTCGATTCGATCTCGGTCAGAATGAAATTACTGGTGCCGTTCAGGATTCCGTAGAGCGCAATCACGCGATCGCCGGAGATACCCTCGCGCAGCACCGCGTGAATGGGAATACCGCCGGCGACGCTCGCCTCCATGGCGATGTTGGTGCCGGCGCGAATGGCTCGGTCCCAGATTTCGGCGCCGGAGAGCGCCATGAGCTCCTTATTGGCGGTAACGACGGACTTGCCGCGCTCGATCGCGGCATCCACAATGTCGCGGGCGACGGTCGTACCGCCGACGAGCTCCGCGACGATATCGATGTCGGGCCGCGCTACCAGCTCGCGCCAGTTCTCGGTGCGATGAACGCAGTTAAGAGAGGCAGGCAGTTCCTTCTGATGGACGGTGCGGCTGCAGACCGCGGTCAGCGACAACCGAAACCCGAGCTTGAGCGCGATCTGATCGGCGTTCTCGGCCAGCAAAGACACGGTGCCCATGCCGACATTGCCGAGGCCGACAATGCCCACGTTCACCTGTTGCATGATGGTAATGATACCGTAGCGCCTTTCATGAACCGCCTGAAAACACACGTGAAATGTCTTCACCGACAAGTGCTTTCGAGTGCCGCCGCAGCCTTGCTGGCATGCGCTCTGGGCGGGGCAACGGTGATGCAGCGGGAAGGCGAGCCTGTCTCGCGCGAACCCCGTCTGCCCGATGGACGCTCGCAGAAAGAAGAGATTCTCAAACAGGAGTACCAGAAGGCTCTCGACGAGGCGGGCGAGTTGCTGAAACTCGCCGAGGGGCTCAAGGCAGATCTCGAGCGGGATGAGCGGCACGTGCTGTCGCTGAACACACTGAAGAAGACTGAAGACATCGAGAAGCTGGCGAAACGTATCCGCGGGCGCCTGAAACGGTACTGAACGAGCCGATGTGAAAAATCGCACGTCCGCGCGTGCAGGTTCCGTAGCGGCTCACATGCTAGCCTGAGTAACGCCCGGCTATGTCTCCGACCCGCGAGAAAGCTCAGCTCATGAGCGCTTCCGAGATCGATCGCACGCTGGTGCGGCTCGCGCACGAGGTTCTCGAACGGACGGAGGACCTTTCGAAACTCGCGTTCATCGGCATTCGCCGCCGCGGCGTTCCGCTCGCCCAGCGCATCGCCGCGAAGATTGCAACTCTCGAGAAACTCGAGGTGCCGGTCGGCATTCTCGACATTAATCTATACCGTGATGACCTCTCGACGGTCGGCACGCAACCAGTACTCAACGCAACCGATATCGATTTCGGCGTGACGGGCAAGGACATCATCCTTTTTGATGATGTGCTGTATACCGGCCGGACCGTCCGTGCCGCTCTCGACGCGCTCTTCGACCACGGCCGGCCCGCGCGGGTCCAGCTCTGTGTGCTGATCGACCGGGGCCATCGCGAGCTGCCGATTGAAGCGCGCTATGTGGGGCGCATGGTCCAGACGACGCAGAACGAGATTATCGAGGTCAAGTTCAGCGAGGTCGACGGTTTCGAGAAGGTCCTGCTCGTCGAAAAGATCTGCGGTTAACCGGGTCCGATGAGGCGCAACGCACACCTGACGGTTCGCATCAGCTTCTGGGTGCTGGCTGCCCTGCCGGTGATTATCTGCGTTCTGGGTGGCATCACCGTCACGCGCCTGTTTCGGTCATCGGAAGTGCTCGAGCGCAGCAACGAGACGATTCGCCAGCTCGACAAGGTCTATCAGGACCTGAGCGAACTGGAGATTGTCGAGCGCGAGTTCACGCTGACCGGGGATGAACTCGCACTGCGGCCCTACGATCGTGTAAAGACCTCGCTCCGGAACGATCTCACGGAACTCGAGCGTCTGACGAGCGAGAGGGGCCGTCACCAGCTTTGGATAAGCAACCTGGCCACACTGCTGGATGAGAAGCTCCATGAAACCGAGCGCACGATCGCGCTGCGGCGGGAGCAGGGCGCCGATGCAGCGACGGAGATCATCAAGCGCCGCAACGAATCCATGCGCGATATCCGCAAGACGGTCACGGGGATCCGGACGTTCGAGCAGGGCGAGCTCAACCGCCGGCGGACAGCACAGGAATGGAACGAAATCTACACGCTCATCCTGCTGGCCGCACTTCTCGTCCTGAATACGGGTCTGGTGTGGTCGCTCTGGTTGCGCATACGGCACGAGGCGGCGGAGGCACGGCGGGAGGAAGCACGCATCCGAGAGCAGAATCTCGAACTCGAGCGCCGCGTTCAGCAGCGAACGGAGGCGCTTCAGCGTTCCAACGAAGATCTGCAGCAGTTCGCCTATGTTGTGTCGCACGACCTTAAGGAGCCGCTCCGCATGGTAGGGAGCTATACGGAACTGCTGCGGCGGAAGTATCAGGGCCGGCTCGACGGCGAAGCCGATGAGTACATCAATTTCGCGGTCGATGGCGTCAGGCGCATGCAGGCCCTGATCAGCGATCTGCTCGAGTACGCGCGCGCGGGCGAAGAGCAGGACAAGAGTCCGGAGCCGGTCGATGCCAACGAGGTGCTGGATACGGTTCTGTTGAATCTCCAGGCCCACATCGACGAAGCCGGAGCTACCGTCACCCGCGACGAGCTGCCGCCGGTCGTTACGCACCAGGTTTGGCTCTCACAGCTCCTTCAGAATCTCGTGGCCAACGCTCTGAAGTACCGGAGCGAGCAGCCGCCGCGGGTGCACGTCAGCGCGACGCCGGGCGCGGGCGAAACGGTGTTCTCGGTGCGCGACAACGGCATCGGCATCGATCCCAAATACAAGGACCAGGTGTTCGGAGTGTTCAAGCGTCTCCACGGCCGCGAATTCGAAGGCACCGGCATCGGGCTGGCGACCTGCAAGAAGATCGTCGAGCGGGCCGGTGGGCGAATCTGGGTGGAGTCGACGCCAGGCGAGGGTTCGACTTTCTTCTTTACCGTGCCGCAGGCGAGTCCGGCGCCTCAGGTGGCGAGAGCTTCGTAATCGGCCAGAGGCCGCGCGGCTAACTGCCGAAACCCAGGCCCACCACGCAGAGGAAGACCAGCGACCAGGTCACTTCGAGCCAGCCGACACGTTTCAGGTTCAACTCGCGGGACGGGCTGAACACCTCCGCAAACGCGCGCACGAGGATCGGAATGAAGGCGATAAGCGCGAACAGCGGCACACTCCGGGTAACGACCAGGGCAGCAAGCGCGGCGAGAAGCACAGCGTGGTAAGCCGCGCAGCGGCGCCGCGCACGGATCACATCCCGATCGCGCTTGCCGTGAGCGTCCTGTACGCGCAGCTTCACGTAGAAGATGCTGCTCGCGAAATAGAGCGTGCAAAGCGCCCACAACCAGAAGGCTTCGGCCGTCCAGCGGCCTGCGGCCACGTAATGCGCTGACGCAGCGTTCAGCGCGGAGATCGCGATTGCGAGGAACTCCGTCGCAGCCGACCGTCCCTGCCGGCGCACGGTCAGCTCAGCGGTCGCGACGAGCGCGATCAACCCAGCGAACCCGAGAGCGATGAGCGCGTAGAGTTTCCAAACTACTACCAGTGGAGCTCCGAACGCCGCGGCCGCAGCGGCATAGAAGACCAGCGCGCGCGTCGCGTCTTCGGGGTCTTTTCCGTAATGCCGGGCACGCCACCAGAACAGCAATGTCTCACGCGACAGGAAAACTGCGCTCGAGGCGAGGAGAAGCAAGAGCACGGGCCAGCGAAAGTGCCCGGCCGCAAGCCATCCGGCGGCGAAGGGGACGAAGAACATGCCCCACGTCCCGTGCTCACGCGGCAAACGCAGCTTCATGCAACCTCTCTCGATTCGCCAGGGCTGGGAAACTCGGCCTGGTGTGGTGTCCCGCGTTATTCCTGACAACCGCTCCGTCACCGTCGCAGCTCAGAAACGACCCTTCCGAGCGATATCTGGACGGCACACTAGCGCGTAACCACGGCCGCGCCCGCCAGTTCGTGCTCGAGCGCGTGCGCCCACGCCTCGAACTCCTCGTAACGGCCTGCGGCGCAGTCGACCTCAGCTTTCGTGAACTCGGGCGCGAGTGCCGCGAGCGTTTCCTCACCTACGACTCGCTCCGCCATCATAAACAGGATGTTGTCTTCCTTGTAAATGTGATCGGCGAGCAGCCGGGCGTAACCGGCTGCGTCGGCGCGAAACTGCGCGGCAGCCTCGGGCCGCCCCGCTCGCAGGGCATCCGCGGCGGCTGCCATGCCGGCGACGAACTCTCGACCCTGGTGGTGCTCCTTCAGCATGCACGCGATCGGTCCCATATCCGTGGGCATGCCGCCACGGTGCATCGCCGGGAACAGGATGTTCTCTTCCTTCTGGTGGTGGA